>JBARIB010000987.1:0-1515 GCA_049799535.1 Allostellaceae bacterium
GGCCAAGACAGTGCCGCCCGCGAGATGTTGCAGATAGTTCGGGATCAGACCGACGCCATGGCTGTCGTGGCCGCGCAGATTGGCCTCGATCAGGTGATCGGCAATAACCCCCGCCTCTTCGGGGCTGCTCCCGGCCGCCTCGAAGACGCGCAGTGCAATCCGATGCAATTCCTTGTGGTCGATCGTGATCATTCCGACAATCCTCCGTTAATCCGCCGCGCGCGCCGACGCGGCGACGCGCAATGGGTGGGCGGGGTAGACGCCGAGGATCTTGACCTCGCGCGAGAAGAAGGCGAGCTCCTCGAGCGCCAAAGCGAGCGGGCGGTCATCGGGGTGTGCCTCGACATCGGCATAGAACTGCGTCGCCGAGAAGGCTCCACCTACCATGTAGCTCTCAAGCTTAGTCATATTGATGCCGTTGGTCGCGAACCCGCCCAGTGCTTTGTAGAGCGCCGCGGGGACGTTGCGGACGCGAAACAGAAACGTCGTCACCGTCGGGGCGCCGCGGGGCGCGCGCTCCGGCGTGCACGACATGATCAGAAAACGCGTCGTGTTATGCTCGGCGTCCTCAATGTTCTCCCTGAGCGAGACCAGCCCGTAGATTTCCCCGGCGAGTTCGGAGGCGATCGCAGCAATGGTGGGATCGCCGCGTGTCGCGATTTCCGCCGCGGCTCCGGCGGTATCGGCGGCCACGATCGGCTGAATACCGAGGGAGCGGATCAGATTGCGGCATTGCGATAAAGCGTGGACATGGCTTCTGACGGTGCGGATCGTCTCGATCGTCGCGCCGGGAAGAGCCAGCAGGTGATGGTTCACGCGCTCGAAGTGCTCGCCGATGATGTGGAGGCCGGAATCCGGCATCAAGTGGTGGATATCGGCGACCCGGCCGGCCACCGAGTTCTCGATCGGGATCATTGCCAGCGCGGCCTTGGCTTCGCGCACCGCGGCGAACGCGTCCTCGAACTGATTGCACGGGAGGGTCGTCATTTCGGGGAAAACCCGCCGGCAGGCCAAATCGGAATAGGCGCCGAATGCGCCCTGGAACGCGATCGTCTGCGCTGGATCGGAAACTGCTCCCATTGGTCTGCTCTCCATTCCGTCACCCCCGCGAAAGCGGGGGTCCAGGGTTACCGACGACGCCTTGCTGCCCCTGGGTTCCCGCTTTCGCGGGAATGACGGCATGTGTTCTGCGTGTTCTGCGAGTTGGCGGGCGCGTGCGAGATCGGCCGGGGTGTCGACCTGCACACCGAGCCAGGCGGCGTCTATCAGGCTGACCGAGATCCGCATTCCGGCCTCGAGTGCGCGCAATTGCTCGAGGTGCTCGCGCTGCTCGAGCACGCCGCGCGGCAATCCGACGAAGCGCTCGAGCGCCGTGCGGCGGTAGGCATAGAGCCCGATATGCTCGTAATGTGGCCCTGCACCCCAAGGCACGACCGCTTTGCTGAAATAAAGGGCACGCGCCGGCCGGGTCGGATCGGCAAACCCGGCCACCACCTTATTGACGCTGTCGTCATC
>JBARIB010000988.1:0-2149 GCA_049799535.1 Allostellaceae bacterium
GTCGGCGTCTGCGTGCAGAAGGTCAGCGAGGCCGAGGCGATGGTCCAGGGCGGGGTCCCCGATGTGCTCGTCACGAACGAGATCGTCGGTCGGCGGAAATTGCAGCGCCTCACCGCGCTCGCGCATATCGCCCGCATCGGCGTGTGCGCCGACGATCCGAGCCAGATCCGCGCGCTCGACGAGGCGGCGGGCGAGGCCGGGGTCATCCTGCCGGTCTATGTCGAGGTCAACATGGGCGGCAACCGCTGCGGCGTCGAGCCGGGCGAGCCGGCGCTCGCTCTCGCACATCAGATCGCGCAAGCGCCGCATCTCACCTTTGGCGGATTGCAGGCCTATCACGGCTCGGCGCAGCATCTGCGCGGCTGGGAGGAACGCCGCCAGGCGATCGCCCAGGCCGCCCTCAAGGCCGGGCGGACCCGCGACCTGCTGGTGCATCACGGCATAGAATGCCCGATCGTCACCGGGGCCGGCACCGGCACCTTCGAGTTCGAATCGGCCAGCGGCGTCTACAACGAATTGCAATGCGGCTCGTACATCTTCATGGACGCCGATTACGGCCGCAACCTCGACCGCGACGGCGCCCCGACCAAGGCGTTTGAGCCGAGCCTCTTCGTGTGGGCGACGGTGATGAGCCGCCCGACCGAGGACCGCGCCATCGTCGACGCCGGCCTGAAGGCGCTCGCCTTCGATTCCGGCCCGCCGCTCGTCTGCGACGAGCCCGCCGCCACCTACGAGCGCGCCTCCGACGAGCACGGCCGCCTCGGCATTAGGGGCGCCACCAACCGGCTCAATATCGGCGACAAGATCCGCCTCGTCCCGGGCCATTGCGACCCGACCGTCAACCTCTACGACTGGTATGTCGGCATCCGCGGAGGCCGCGTCGAACAGCTCTGGCCGATCACTGCTCGCGGCGCAGTTTATTGACGTAGGGTCCCCGAAAAGTTGCGTTGGCGGCCGGTATTTGGGATATGACGCCGTCGCCTCGGAGAACGATAGATGCCCGGGAGATTGTCCGACGATCCGATCTTGCAGCGCATCCGCACGTCTCTCGGCGCGATCTATGGCGATCGCATCGAGCGGCTGGTGCTGTTCGGCTCGCGCGCGCGCGGCGACGCGAGCGAGGCTTCCGACTATGACATCGCAGTGTTTCTTCAGGACCTGACCGATCGCTGGAGCGAATTTCACCGGCTGGCAGACCTCAGAACCGACATTCTGGCCGAGACGGGCGCATTCCTGGAGGCGCGGCCTTTTCGGGCCGGCTCATACCGCGACCTCACCCCGCTGATGCACGAGATCCGCCGCGACGGCGTCGATCTGTGAAGCCGGAAACCGCGCAATATCTCGACAAGGCGCGGCAAGCCCTCAAAGAAGCGCGCGCGACCGCTGGTATCGAGCTCGGCGAGGCTGCCGGTCGCGCTGCCTACCTTGCCGTGTTCCACGCTGCGCAGGCGATGATCTTCGAACGAGACGCCAAGGTGCCCAAAACGCATCGCGGGGTTCACGCTCAATTTTCTCGGCTGGCGAGAAACGAACCGACTCTCGGCACCGAGCTGTCGCGCTTTCTATCGAGAGCCTATGATTTCAAAGCAGTCGCCGATTACGAAATCGGTCCGGACGCAACCGTGCCGCTCGCAGAAGCCATCTCCGCGACGGATTCCGCCGAAAATTTCGTCGACCGTATCGCCGACCTGCTCGAGTGATATGCTGTAATCACTCGGCAGTCCTGGGCGAAACCCCGGTGAATCAGGTTTTTCACCGGTGTCCCGGCGCGGCCGACAAGGCCGGGCGGACCCGCGAACTGCTGGCGCGCCACGGCATCGAATGCCCGGCAATCACCGGGGCCGGCACCGGCACCTTCGAGTTCGAATCGGCGAGCGGCGTCTACACCGAACTGCAATGCGGCTCCTACGTCTTCATGGACGCGGACTATGGCCGCAACCTCGACCGCGACGGCGCCCCGACCAAGGCCTTCGAGCCGAGCCTCTTCGTCTGGGCGACGGTAATGAGCCGGCCGACCGAGGACCGCTGGCTGCGTGCGCGGCAACCGGATCGAGCAGGTCTGGCCGATCACCGCCCGCGGTGCGGTTTATTGACCCTTGACGCTCGGCAACCTGGAATACAGAACCGGTCGCATTATGCGGAATTTGGC
>JBARIB010000989.1:0-4924 GCA_049799535.1 Allostellaceae bacterium
GCCCACACCGGCTTGCGTCGCCGCGGCAAAGGCCGCGGCCGGTCCCGGCCGATGCGGCGGAGCATGGCGTCGAGCGCGGCGATGTGAGCCGCCTCGGTACCGCAGCAGCCGCCGATCATGCCGACCCCGTCTTCGAGCACGAACCGTTCGAGCCACTGCGCGAGCTCGGTCGGGCCGAGCGGGTAATGAGTGCGCCCGTCGATGAGTTCGGGCAGCCCGGCATTGGGCTGGATCGAGATGCATGCGGGCCAGTTCTCACCGAGCCATTTGACGTGCTCGGCCATTTCGCGCGGCCCGGTCGCGCAATTGAGCCCGATCACCGGCACATCGAGTGCATGGACGACCGTCGCCGCGGCGGCGATGTCGGCGCCGACCAGCAACGTGCCGGTGGTTTCGACCGTCACGCTGACAAGAATGGGAATGTCCTTGCCGGCGTCGCCGCGGGCGCGCTTGGCGCCGTTGACCGCGGCCTTGATCTGCAGCGGATCCTGACAGGTCTCGATCGCGATCGCGTCGCTGCCGCCGGCGATGAGCCCCGCGCATTGCAGCGCGAGCCCGTCCTCGAGCTCCTGGTAGGAGATGTGACCGAGCGAGGGAAGCCGGGTGCCCGGCCCGAGCGAGCCGAGCACGAAGCGCGTGCGCCCGTCATGCGCGAATTCGGCAATCGCCTCGCGGGCCAGCTCGGCGGCACGCCGGTTCAGCTCGAAGGTGCGGTCGGCAATGCCGAACTCGCCGAGGGTGACCGGCGAGCCGCCAAAGCTGTTGGTCTGCAATGCGTCGCAACCCGCTGCCAGGTAGCCGCAATGGATCTCGCGGATCAGGTCGGGGCGGCTGTCGCATAAAATTTCGGTACAGTTCTCGAGGCCCAGAAAATCGCGCTCGCTATCGAGATTGCGCGCCTGCACCTGCGTCCCCATCGCGCCGTCGCACAAGACGACCCGATCGGCTAGGTAGTCCAGGAAATGGGTCATCGGCGGGTGTACGTGTGTGATTCGAATTCGTCGCCCCCGCAAAAGCGGGGGTCCAGGGTAACCGGCTCGGAGCTGGCGGCCCTGGATTCCCGCTTTCGCGGGAATGACGTGTTAAGGAGAATGTCGGAGGGGTTTGGCATCACGCCACCGCGGCGGCGGGCTTCGGGGCGCGCACGCCGAGCAGGTGACAGATCGCGACGAGCAAGTCGGCCCGGTTCAGCGTATAGAAATGAAATTCGTGAACGCCGTTGGCCTGCAACCGCCGGCATTGCTCGGCGGTCAGCGAGGCGGCAACCAGGCGCCGGGTATCGGGATCGTCGTCGAGGCCATCGAAATGCGCGCCCATCCATGCTGGGATCGAGGAGCCGCAGACCGCCGCCATGCGCTTCAGCTGCGCGAAATTGGTGACCGGCAGGATGCCTGGAACGATCGGCACCTCGATACCGGCCGCGTGGACGCGGTCGCGGAAGCGCAGGAACACGTCGGCATCGAAAAAGAACTGAGTGATCGCGCGGTTGGCGCCGGCGTCGAGCTTGGCCTTCAGATTGTCGAGGTCCTGGCCGGGGCTGCGCGCCGAAGGATGGGTCTCAGGATAGGCGGCGACGCTGATCTCGAAATCGGCGACGCGCTTTAGCCCGGCTACGAGATCGGCGGCATAGGGGTAGCCCCCGGGATGAGCCGTGTAGCCGCCGGAGGCACCGGGGCCGCCCCCTGTTGGTCCATTGGGCGGGTCGCCGCGTAACGCGACGATATGGCGGATCCCGGCCTCCCAATAATCGCGCGCTACCGCGTCGATCTCTGCGCGCGTTGCCGCGACGCAGGTCAGATGCGCGGCCGGCTCTAGCGCGGTTTCCTGGCGGATGCGGCGGACCGTTGCATGGGTGCGCTCCCGTGTCGAGCCACCGGCTCCATACGTGACGGACACGAAGCGCGGCCGCAGCGGTTCGAGCCGCTTGATCGCAGCCCAAAGCCGCTCTTCCATTTCTGGCGTTTTTGGCGGAAAGAATTCGAACGAGATGCGCGGCGGGCCGGCGTCGAAATCGCTGACAGGGTCGGCGCCGAGCAGGCCGCGGGTGTAATTCTGCATCAATGAAGCTCCCCTTCGACGAGCACCGTCGTTGTGCTTTGCCGAACTTCTTCAACGAAACGTGAATTCGTGGCCGCGTGGCGGTAGGCAGTCCAGATCACGACGGTCAACGGGTCGCCGGGCAAGTGCCTCGCGGGCGCGGGGTCGAGCCCGGCACCGCGACACCATTCCGCCACTTCGGCATCGGCAAAGCCGAGCCGGCGATGAGCATGCTCGTCGCGCAGGAATTCGAGCCCATGCGGCGCGAAATCGACGACCACGAGAATGCCGCCCGGCCGCAAGACGCGCCCAGCTTCGGCAATTGCCCCGCCGGGCCGGTCCGCATAGTGCAACACCTGGTGGATCACGACCGCATCGAACGAAGCGTCGGGCAGGGCCAGCTGATACATGTCGCCGAGCCGGACCGACCCGTTGTCGAGCCCGGCCCGTTCGAGGTTGACGCGCGCTATCGACAGCATCTCGCGGGATTGGTCGATGCCGAGCGCCCGTTCCACGCGCCGCGCCAGTATCTCGAGCATGCGACCGGTTCCGGTGCCGATGTCGAGGAGGTTACGCGGGTCTGCGGCGGTAATGAACTCGACGAGGGCCGCCTCGACCTCGCGCTCGTCGATGTATAGCGAGCGAATACGGTCCCACTGGTCTGCATTTTCGCGGAAATAGGCGCTCGCGACATCGGCGCGTTGGCGCTTGATCGCGTTGAGCCGCTGCAGATCGAGGGCGATTGTCGGATCGGCATCATCGCAGGCGGCGACCAGCTGGCGGGCAAGGAGGGCGGATGGGCCCGATTGGCTGAGGCGATAAAAAACCCAGCTGCCCTCGCGGAAGCGATCGAGCAAGCCGGCCTCGCACAGCAGCTTGAGGTGACGCGAGACGCGCGGCTGGCTCTGGCCGAGGATCTGCGTCAACTCGGTAACGGTCAGCTCGCCGCGGGCGCAGAGCATGACGAGCCTAAGCCTAGTCGGCTCTGCCACCGCACGCAATGCAGCCAATAAGTGCTCCATCGGACGGGTCTCTGTGCTGTAGCGAGAGAAACATATACAGATATCTTTATATGTGCAAGCCGGTTTTCGGCGGGAGCAGCCTCAAGCGGTCCGATGGGTACCGGCCAAGCGTGACTTGCTCATTCCGCGAATTTCCCGCAATTATCTCGCCCTCCGGCGAGACGCCAGACTCATGCGAGTTGGATCAATGAATCTTCGCCCGATTCGGTTCGTCTGCTTGCAACTGATTGTTTTCGCAGCCCTGCTATTTTCCGGGTGTGCCGCACCGTCGAACAAGGGACAGCAGATCGCCACTTACGAGGAGGAGTTCAACGACCCGTTTGAGGACACGAACCGCAAGATCTTCGAATTCAACCAATTCGTTGACCGAAATGCGATCGTGCCGGCGGCCAAGGCTTATCGCACCACGCTGCCGGAACCAGTGCGCGATTCATTACGAGATTTCCTGTACAATTTGCGTGAGCCGCTGACCTTTGTGAATGACGCGTTGCAGGGCCAGTTCGACCGTGCAGGCAAGGATGTCGCCCGTTTTGTCGTCAACTCGACCGTCGGGATAGGGGGCGTGGTCGATGTCATGGGCCGCTGGGGCATTCCTTATCACGAGGAGGATCTAGGCCTGACGCTCGGCGCCTGGGGAGTCCCCGAAGGTCCGTACATCGTTGTGCCGATCCTCGGCCCCTCGACCCCACGGGATTTGGGCGGTCAGGTTGCCGAGGGCTTCGGGGATCCGTTCAACATCCTCGTCACCGGCAATCCCTGGACCCTCTATTGGATCCCGTATGCGCGCGGCGGCGTCAGCGGCATCGATACGCGGTCGCGATATATCGAGACCCTGGCCGATATCGAGCGTACCTCGCTCGACTACTATGCGACAATTCGCTCGCTTTATCGGCAACGGCGGGCAGCGCTAATCCGGCATGAGCAGGAAGAGACCTTGCCGCCGAAAGCTGGCTTCAGCCAACGCGAGGACCGCGACTCGCCCGGGGCGTTCGTGAACTCCGCGGCCCGGCCGGCCATGATCTCCGATGCATCGAACGTCTCCGAGGTTGGGAAATAATGGTGCGACGCGCGTTTCTGACGGCCACCCTGATCCTCGCCGCAGCAGCATTCGCGCCGGCGACGCCCGCCCCTGCGGCGGCGGACCCTGCCGCGCTGATAAGCCAGCTCGGCAGCCGGGCGCTGGAAGTGCTCGGCAAGGGCAGCACCCAGTCGCAGAGGGTCGCGCGCTTTCGTGAGCTGCTTCGCGAGGATTTCGATGTTCCAGGAATCGCGCGGTTCGTTCTCGGCCGGTATTGGAACATCGCGACCGAGGAGCAGCGGGCAGAATACGTCAAGCTGTTCGAGGACTACGTCGCGCTCGCCTACAGTACCCGGCTGGCCGAGTACACCGGCGAGAAGTTCAAGGTAACCGGCAGCCGTCCGGACGGCGATGGCGCGATTGTGTCGAGCCAGATCGTGCGCCCGGGCGGCGCCGCGCCGGTGAAGGTCGACTGGCGCGTGACCGGCCGGAACGGCGTGTACAAGATAAGCGATGTCTCGGTTGACGGCATCAGCATGGCGGTGACGCAGCGCTCGGAATTCGCTTCCGTCATCCAGCACAATGGCGGGCAAGTGCAGGGACTGATCGCGATGCTGCGCCAAAAGACAGCGGGCACCGCTCCACGGTAATCGAGGCGACGTCGCCCCCGGAGCGCCCGGCGGAGTGCGGTGTTGTTACCTCGTAAGCTGATCGAGCCCGCGAGGCGATGCGTGATGTTTCGTCGTTTTTCCTGACCGCGTCGTTTTTCCTGACCGCGTCGTTTTTCCTGACCGCGTCGTTTTTCCTGACCGCGTCGTTTTTCCTGACCGCGTCGTTTCTCTTACTT
>JBARIB010000990.1:0-2567 GCA_049799535.1 Allostellaceae bacterium
CTCGAGCTCATTGCGCTTGGCGAAGCCGAGGGCGAGGCGCAGATCGTCGCCGAGGCCGAGGCCGCGCTCGGAAAGCTGCGCGCCGAGGCGGCCCGGCGCGAGCTCGAAAGCCTGCTGTCGGGCGAGGCCGACGGCAACGATTGCTACCTGGAAGTCCATGCCGGGGCAGGCGGCACCGAGGCGCAGGATTGGGCCGAGATGCTGCTGCGCATGTATATACGCTGGGCCGAGGCACACGATTACAAGGCCGAGTGGCTCGAAGAGAGCGGCGGCGAGGAGGCGGGGCTCAAATCGGCGACTCTGCGGATCTCCGGACCCGATGCCTATGGCTGGCTCAAAACCGAAAGCGGCGTCCACCGTCTGGTGCGTATCTCGCCATTTGATTCGAACGATCGCCGCCACACCAGTTTTGCCTCGGTCTGGGTCTATCCCGTGGTCGACGACAAGATCGAGGTCGAGATCAACGACAAGGATCTGCGCATCGACACCTACCGCTCCTCGGGTGCCGGCGGCCAGCACGTCAACAAGACCGACAGTGCAGTACGGATCACCCATATGCCGAGCGGGATTGTCGTGCAGTGCCAGAGCGAACGCTCGCAGCACCAGAACCGTGCCCACGCCTTCGCCATGCTACGCGCCCGGCTCTACGAAGCCGAATTACAGCGGCGCGAGGCGGTCACCGATGCGATGAACGCGACCAAGACTGACATCGGCTGGGGTCACCAGATCCGCTCTTACGTGCTGCAGCCCTATCAGATGGTCAAGGATCTGCGCACCGGGGTCGAGACCAGCAACACCGGCGCCGTGCTCGACGGCGATATCGATCGGTTTCTCGCCGCGGCACTCGCCGCCCGCATCGAGGGCTCGGACGCGATCGCGTCAAACGCCTGACCGATCCATTAGCCGCCCCCGCGCCCGAAATCGGCCCGGGTCGCGCCCATCGCACCGGATAGGCCTTTGCCCGGTCGGCAATAAATGCGTAATCTCCGCCACGCAGACCTCTTCGACAACCTTGCCCGGCGGCGTCTCGCGCATGGTCGGCGTCCGCCCCAACACACGGGAGAGAAACATGAGTGAGATTGACGGCGCCACGTTGATTGCGAGAAGCCTCAAGCAGCAGGGCATAAACCACCTCTTTGGCGTCGTCGGGTTTCCCGTCGGCCCGATCGCCGCGGCCGCGCAGAAGGAGGGTGTCGCCTATATCGGCATGCGTAACGAGCAGGCTGCGTCCTATGCCGCTCGGGCCTACGGCTATCTGACCGGCCGGCCCGGCGCCTGCATCGTCGTGACCGGCCCCGGCGTCGTGCACGGCCTCGCCGGCCTCGCTGATGCGCAGCAGAATTGCTGGCCGATGATCCTGATCGGCGGCGCCTCGGAAACCTTTCGCCGCGGCATGGGCGCTTTCCAGGAAGAGCGCCAGGTGCTCCTCGCCGCGCCGCTCTGCAAATTCGCGCACGCCATCGATAGCGTAGAGCGGATCCCGTATTATGTCGCGGAGGCGACCCGCAACGCGACCTATGGCCGGCCCGGCGCCGCCTACCTCGACATGCCCGACAACATCATCACCGGCAAGTGTGACGAGAAGGACGTGGTGCAGGTGCAAAAATGCCCCGACCCGCCGCGCTTCCAGGCCCCGCCGGAGAATGTCGACGCGGCGCTCAACATGCTCGAGCGGGCCGAGCGGCCGCTCATCCTCGTCGGCAAGGGGATGGCCTGGGCCAACGCCGAAAGTGAGGTGCGCTCCTTTATCGAGAAGACGCAAGTGCCGTTCCTGCGCTCGCCAATGGGCAAGGGTGTGATGCCCGACGACCATCCGCTGTCGGTGGCGGCGGCCCGCACATTGGCGCTGCAGAACGCCGACGTCGTGTTTCTGATGGGCGCCCGCTTCAACTGGATCTTCCATTTCGGGCAGCCGCCGCGCTATGCGCCGGACGTCAAGGTCATCCAGCTCGACATCGCGCCCGAGGAGATCGGCCACAACAAGGCGACCGACGTGGCCCTGGTCGGCGACGGCAAGGCGATCATGGCGCAGATGAACGCCGCACTCGCAGGCCGCCAGTGGTTCCATCCCAAGGAATCGCCATGGCGGCAGATGATCAGCAAGAAGTCGGCCGAGAATGCGGAGCAGATCAAGCCGCAGGTCAACGACGACAGCGCCCCGGCGACCTACTATCGCGCCTTCAAGGACATCGCCGCCTGGATGCCGCGGAACTCGATCCTGTCGGCCGAGGGAGCCGGCACGATGGATATCGGCCTGACGATGCTGCCGGTGTTCAGCGCCAAGGCCTGCCTCAACGCCGGCACCTACGGCACGATGGGCCTCGGCCTCGGCCAGGCGATCGCCGCCGCCATCGTGCACCCGGACCGTCCGGTCATCCACTTGTCGGGCGACTCGGCGATCGGCTTCTCCGGCATGGAGATGGAGACGCTGGCGCGCTATAACCTGCCGGTCAAGATCGTCGTGCTCAACAATGGCGGCATCGGTCCCGGAATGCCCGAGATTCCGGAAAATCCGATGTTCAACATGCGGCCCAACTCGCTGATCTACGGCGCGCGCTACGACAAGG
>JBARIB010000991.1:0-2452 GCA_049799535.1 Allostellaceae bacterium
GATGTAGCCGGGGCGCCGCGGGCCCTCATTCTCCCAACCGGCGTTCGATCTCGACCGTGTGGTATTCATTGACGAGATCTGGGCTGCCACCAACCTGGCTGTGGCCGGGCTCCTCGCGGCTTGGGGCTATTGGCGTCGATGCCGCACTGATCAGAGCGGCCTCTACACGGTGGCGGCCAAGAAGTGCGTGCGGTGGTCCCTGATACGACGCCTTTCGAGTGGAAAAACCCGGTCAGGCGGTATTCTGCGCAGGAAGGAGACAGGTTGCGAGACCTCTTGGGTCTAATTATTGTTAACGGCCTCGTTTCAGCCAGCAGCTGACGCCGTTTATAGCACTGGTCATCCATCTCGGCTTCGATCGGCTCGGTATGCCACGGCACTGCCGTTTTCTCGGCGACGCCAATAGCGCGGAAGGCGCCATCCGGTGAACCTCTCAGCGCCGTTCATCGGGCGGCCTGTCACGACCACGCTGCTCACCCTCGGCGTTGCTCTTGCCGGCTTCTTCGCTTTTCTGAAGCTGCCAGTGGCACCGCTGCCGCAGGTCGAATATCCAACGATTTCGGTATCTGCGGCGATGCCGGGAGCGAGCCCCGAGACGATGGCGACCACGGTCGCGACCCCGCTCGAACGCCATCTCGGCATCATTGCCGATGTCACCGAGATGACGTCCCAGAGCACGGTTGGTCAATCTAGCATTACATTGCAATTTGGCTTCGATCGGAACATTGACGGCGCCGCGCGCGATGTTCAGGCAGCGATCAGCGCGGCGCGCGCAGACCTCCCCACCAGCCTGCGTCAGAACCCGAGCTATCACAAGGTCGACCCCACCGGCGCGCCAATCGCGATCCTGACAATGACCTCGGATACGCTTACGCCGGGGCAGATCTATGATGCCGGATCGACCATCGTGCAACAGGCGCTCTCACAAATTGACGGCATCGGCCGGGTTTGGATCACCGGCAGTTCCCTGCCGGCGGTGCGCGTCGAGCTCAACCCGCTGGCACTGTTCAAATACGGGATCGGGCTCGAAGACGTCCGCGCCGCGCTAGCCTCCGCCAATGCCCACAGTCCCAAGGGGACGATCGAGAACGGTGATCGCCGCTATCAAATATATACAAACGACCAGGCGAACCATGCCGCCGATTATCGCCCGCTGGTCATCGCCTATCGCAATGGCGCGCCCGTGCGGCTGACCGATATCGGCCAAGTCCGCGATTCGGTCGAAAATCTGCGGACTTTTGCCCTCTCGAACGGCAAGCCAGCGATTCTGGTAATTCTTTACCGGCAGCCGGCCGCGAATATCATCAACACTGTCGAACGCGTCAAGGCGATCCTACCCCGGCTCGAGGCCTCGATCCCGGGCGCCATCAAAGTCGACCTGACGATGGACCGCACGGCGCCGATTAAGGCGTCGCTGCACGACGTCGAGCGCACCCTCGTCATCGCGATCGGCCTCGTCATCCTCGTTGTGTTCGCGTTTCTGCGCAACTTGCGAGCTACCCTAATCCCCAGCGTGGCGGTCCCGGTCTCTCTGATCGGCACTTTCGGCGTCATGTATCTGTTGGGCTACAGCCTCGACAACCTGTCGCTGATGGCGCTGACGATCTCGACCGGCTTTGTCGTCGATGATGCGATCGTCGTGCTCGAAAACGTGACACGGCATATCGAGGCCGGCATGCCGCGGATGCGAGCGGCATTGCAAGGCGCCCGCGAGGTAGCCTTCACCGTGCTGTCGATGACCCTCTCTCTCGTCGCCGTGTTCGTGCCGATCCTGCTGATGGGCGGCATCGAGGGGCGGCTGTTCCGCGAGTTCGCGGTAACTTTGTCGGTGGCGATCACTATCTCGCTGGCCGTCTCATTGACCACGACGCCGATGATGTGCGCCTATTTGCTGGCTCAGCGGCGCAAAGATGGGCACGGCAAGTTATACCGCGTCGGCGAGCAGGCTTTTGTCGCAATACTGGATTTCTGCGACCGCTCTCTGCGCCGGGCATTGCGATGGCCGGGTCTCGTCATGCTCAGCCTGCTGGCGACATTGTGCTTGGCCGTCCATCTCTTCATCAACGTTCCTAAGGGGTTCATACCCGAGCAGGATAACGGTCTGATCTCGGGCGTCTTCACCCCTGACCAGAGCATCTCGTTTCAATTGATGAGGAAGAAGCTGGCGCAGTTCGTTGATATCATCCGGCAGGACCCGGCAGTAGCGAAGGTCGCCGGGTTCTACGGCGGCAATTACGGATGGGGCTTTGCGGTACTGAAGCCGCTGTCCGAACGCCTTGTGTCGGCCGAAGAGGTCGCGAACCGGCTGCGGCCCAGGCTCGACCGGATTGTCGGCGTGGCGGTCTATTTAGGGGCGGATCAGGATCTCCGGGTCGGGGGGCAGAGCGACAGCGCTCGATATGAGTATACGCTACTTGGCGAAGACATCGCCGAACTCTCCGAGTGGGTGCCC
>JBARIB010000992.1:0-2310 GCA_049799535.1 Allostellaceae bacterium
TCGAGCACGAATGCGTCGGCGGCTTCCGGCATCACCCCCGATTTCTGCGGCTCCTCGCCGGTATTGACCTCGATCAGGCACGGTAGGCGGCGGCCGGTGCGCTCCATCTGCTGCGCGAGTGCCGCAGCGAGCCGCGGCCGATCGACGGTCTCGATGACGTCGAACAAGGCGACGGCATCCTTGACCTTATTGGTCTGCAGCGGGCCAATCAGGTGCAAGGCGAGATCGGGAAACGATTCGCGGAGCGCGGGATATTTGGCTTGCGCTTCTTGCACCCGGTTTTCCCCGAACAGGCGATGACCGGCAATCAGCGCTTCACGCACCGCGGCGGCCGGTTGTGTCTTACTGACCGCGACCAACGCCACGCTTCCGGGCCCCCGGCCGGCGGCCCGGGCCGCTGCCTCAACACGGGCTTGCACGGCGGCGAGATTGCCCGCGACCGGCATGTCGATGACCCCTTCCATATCGCCTCCGTTCCTGGCAGAAAGCCCAAATGCTCGCTCCGGCTGCGGGCAAGGCCATCTCCCGGGGGAATTGCCGGATGTCCGCTGCTCATTACCGCCTTTCGCTTACGCTCGCCGCAAGTCTTTCGTCGTTGCTGGTTGCGTGCTCGCTTCAGCCGCTTTCTTACCCCCTCACCCAGGCAGGCGCGCCCCCGACCCAGGCCGGCGTCCCCGCGACTCAGGCCACTGCGTCGGCGCCTGAGGCCACCACAGCCCCGACTTCGGGGAAGACGCCCGTAGCTCAGGGGAGCGCGCTGGAAGTGGGTTCGGGAAGCTCTATCGAGAGAACCGGGAACATCAAGACGGCCTCCAACAAGACAGACGACATCGACACCGAAGCGACAATCTGGACAGTGCTCGGTCTAGCGAAAAAGCCGTCGCTTCATCCGCCGGGACCGCACACCGGCAATACCGTTAGCCCGATCCTGTGGCAGGCGGCGCTCGACACACTGAGCTTTGTAAAATTCAGCACTCAGGACCCGTTGACCGGTGAACTGGTCACCGAATGGTACTCGCCGCAGGGTAAGCCCAACGAGCGCTACAAGATCGATGTCTTTGTATTGGCCCGCACGGTCCGCTCGGACGCGGTAGCGGTGACTGTGCGGCGGGAGGAGCTCTCGCCGACCGGGCAATGGACCGAAACGACGATCGCGCGGAAGGTCGAAGACGATCTTGAAACCACGATCTTGCGGCGGGCGGGGCAGCTGAAGCGGGAGTGGAAGAAGGCCTACGCCGAACAATAGCAGCGATCGGGCGATCGACCCCGCGCCGCCCCTGGCTGCGCCGATTCCCGCACCGATTTTGATCAGCCCGCTCCAGGTCGCGGTTCGAGAGTTTGCGGGGGTATCAGCGGCCAACCGCACACTATATCTTCAGATTACTTAGCTGCCGGCGCGTCAGCGTTGTCGGGGCAGCACCACGATGAAAGACCTGCCACGGTGATATCGCGTTACAATTTCCGAGAAACCGAAACCAAATGGCAGCGGGTATGGCGCGAGCGGCGGGTGTTCGAAGTCGCGGCCAAGCCTGGCACGCCAAAATACTATGTACTTGAAATGTTTCCCTATCCTTCGGGCAAGCTGCATGTCGGGCATGTCCGCAATTACACGATGGGGGACCTTGTCGCCCGCTATCGCCGTGCACAGGGCTTTAACGTGCTGCATCCGATGGGATGGGATGCGTTCGGCTTGCCGGCCGAAAACGCAGCGATTGCCGAAAATGTCCACCCGGCAATCTGGACGAATCAGAACATCGCGACAATGCGTGCGCAGCTGCAGCGCATGGGCTTTGCCTATGACTGGTCACGCGAAATCGCGACCTGCTACCCCGAGTATTATCGTCACGAACAGAAGATGTTTCTCGACTTTTTCGCGGCGGGGCTCGCCTACCGCAAGGAATCATGGGTCAATTGGGACCCGGTCGAGACTACCGTTCTTGCCAATGAGCAAGTAATCGACGGGCGCGGTTGGCGCTCGGGCGCGCTGGTCGAGCAGCGCGAATTGCCGCAATGGTTTTTCAAGATCACCGACTTCGCCGAGGAACTACTCGACGCCCTCGGCAGCCTCGACCGCTGGCCGGAGAAGGTGCGGCTGATGCAGGCGAATTGGATCGGGCGGTCGGAAGGGCTGCTCGTCCGCTTCGAGACGATGAAGGGCGCACCGAAAGACCAAGACCTCATCAAGGTGTTCACCACACGGCCCGACACGCTGTTCGGCGCGAGCTTCATCGCCATCGCGCCCGACCATCCGGTGGCGCAGGCTATCGCGAAGGACCCGCAAGCGTCGGCCTTCATCGCCGAGTGCCGGCA
>JBARIB010000993.1:0-7987 GCA_049799535.1 Allostellaceae bacterium
GTCATATTAACGCAGGAATACGAATATGCCCGATTCGACACTTGCGTCTTGCTTGGACAGCTGCTTCGCTTGCCCGTCTATGGGACGTTTCAGGGTGGTGATCGTCATTCCGGACGGTTCGAACAGCTTGTTCGGCCAGTTGCGATGCGAGCCGCTCGTGGCTTGGTGATTGGCGCGGACAGCGAGGCTGAGCGCGTCGTTGAGCGGTACCATATAGACGCGAAAAAGATCTGGCGGATTCACAACCCGATTGATCTTGAGCTCTGGCGGCCGATGGATCGCGAGGGGTCACGTCGCCAATTAGGGCTGCCTTCGCGGTCCCGCATCGTCATCTACCATGGACGGATCGATATTAACGGGAAGGGTCTCGACCAGTTGCTGAAGGCGTGGGAACAAATCCGAGACCGGTCTAGCGGGCAGGATCCACTTCTCCTGATCATCGGATCCGGGCATGACGATGCTGAATTTCGCCAGCAGCTCGAGATGCTGGCGTTATCCAGCATCCGATGGATCGATCGATACGAAACCGATCGCACGATCATGCGGCGATACCTCTCCGCTGCCGATATTTATGTGCTCCCCTCGCGCAGGGAGGGCTTCCCAGTGGCGCCGCTAGAGGCGATGGCCTGTGGTTTGCCGGTTGTCGGGAGCGACATTCCGGCAATGTCGAACATTATTGAACACGGCAGCGCTTCAGGCGGTGTGATCGTATCGCGGGAGGATCCCCAGATTCTCGCGGAGACGATGCAAAGATTGCTCGACAGTCCTGATCTGTGCCGTGAGCTCGGACAAAGTGCGCGGCGTAACGTTGAAAGCCGTTTTTCCATCGAGAGCGTCGGCCGACAACTCGATGAAATGCTCAGTCAGCGCTGAAGCCATCGACCAGTAAGACATCGGCGTTGCTTGGAACATGGACGTCTCGTTGATCATTGCTACCCGAGATCGCTGGCAACAGCTTGCCCGCTGCCTCGACTCTGTGGCACGCCTAGAATTCGATCGTCCATGGGAGTTGATCGTCGTGGATAATGGATCCACAGACGCAACAGCCGAGGTCGTAAAACAATTCGCTGATAAGGCACCTATTCCGTTCCGCTGTATCTTCGAACTGGAACCGGGTCTCGGAAATGCCCATAACGCGGGGATTAAGACAGCGCGCGGAGAAATTTTAGCCTTTACCGATGATGATTGCTATCCTGAGACTGATTTCTTAAGGGGGATATGGTGCGCCTTCGCGGACCCCTCCATCGGGTATATAGCCGGGCGGATCACGCTACACGACCCGGCGGACTACCCGATGACAACCATAGAAGCAACGATCCCATACACGTTTCGGCCCAGGCGCTTGGTTAGCGCTGGGACTTTTGGCGGGGCAAACATGGCCTTTCGGCGAAAGGTTCTGGTCGAAATCGGTGGGTTTGACCCGTTGTTTGGACCGGGCGCATTGTTTAACGCCGAAGATGTGGACGCGGCGGCGCGCGCCAGTGCTATTGGTTGGAAAGGGGAATACCGTCCCGAGGTAATCGTAAAACACCATCATGGACGAAGAGCGGCCGACATTCCTCGTCTTCTTAAGTCCTATGGAATGGGAACTGGCGCGTATCAGATGAAACTGCTGCTGGAAGGGCGCGAGTTTTTGTGGTTTGCGCGGAGTGTGTATCAGGCCCGCCGACGTTTTCGGGCAAGCCGCAGATCGGTCTTGTGGGAACCGGTTGGAGCTCTGAAATACGCCTACGTGTATCTGACGCGGACCCTTCGCAGAAGGTGGTTCGCCTTAAGCCACGAGCGCCCTGCTGGCCCCATCGAATAGCGAGCAGCGTAGAATGAGCCACTGCTCGTTTTCGTTAGCCTGAGGTCGCCTGTTTCGTTTGTGCAGCGGCACCAAGCAGCGCCTGCCGTTCCTTGGGTTCCATCGCAATGCATGCATTGACACCGCGAGCGAAGCCAATCGCAAACGATAGCGAGGCCAGCGCATCCACCAGTCCTTCCGGCCGGCGTAGCGCGCGAGCCACTGCCTTGACCGAGCGCCACCGTACAGCGCGGCGCCAGGACGGCCAATCGCCTGGCCAAGTGAGCGCACCAACGAGAGCTTCGCTGCCGCCTAAACCATAGTTGGCACGGAGGAGATAAATCCAGCTCACACGGTCGCGAGGGATCCGATGGCGCAGCACCGCGTCCGGCGTAAACCATAAGGGATAGCCAGTACCTCGAATGCGTTGTGCGATTTCGACATCGCCGCCCGAAACAAGGCGCTTGCCAACCCGATCGGCGAGCAGCGGGCGTTCGAGCCAGCCACATTCAACGAGCGCTTTGCGGCGTACCACCATGCCTGCGCCGACCAAGCTGCTGAGTTCGCATGCCCCTCCGCCCGGCTCCTGCTCCGCAAAGCAATAACCGAAGCGGTTGAAGAATGCTGGTGGCCGCTGCTCCCAATCGAGTACCACGCGGCCGCCAATCGCCCCTGCGTCGGAGTACAGCCGGATAGCTTGTGCGATTGCGTCTAGCCAGCCTGGCTCAAGCAGATTGTCGTCATCAACAAACGCAATCCAGGGTGCGCTGGTCTCCCGCGCGCCGCGTCGCCTAGCGGGCGTCAGTCCTTGCTCGTCTTCTTGGACGCGCCGCAGCCCGGGCAGCAACTGGCGTGATCTGTGGGCGTCGACTACATGCACCGTGGAATCGGTGCTCGCATTATCGATGACGGTAACCGACCAGACTACGGCACTGACGCGTTGCGCCGATAAGGCAAAAAGCACTTGGTCGAGATTGGCGGCACGATTATAGGTACAAATGACGATATCAATAGCGACTTCATCCGGCCTTGCCGTCGCGCCATCGCCAGATTCATGGAAAAGAGTGTCTTCTCTTTCAGTCGGGATCACCCCCTGTTCAACATTCCGGCCGAGAGAACGCGTTCGCTGTGAGCCTACGTGCGAAATCGTCCCCCCTCCAGTTGGCCACTCCGAAGCGGGGTAGGCGCATCGGATCGGTCTGTCGTGAAACCGTGCTGCCCTGGGTGGTGCATGCGCAAGCAAAGCCAGAAGCGTGGACGCAGGCAGCGGCGGAATCGTCGAAATCGCCAAAAGGATATGCAAACGTATCGATCGGCTCGCCGACCAATTCCTCACAGGCGCGGCGGCTGCCTTCGATCTCGCCCCGCTGGCCGGCTTCGCTGAGCAAGGATAATGGCGGATGGGTCGCCGTGTGGGCGCCGATATCGATGAAACCGGGCGCGACCAGTCGATAAACCTCCTCTGCGGTGAGTGACCGGTGTATCGATTTAGCCGCGATCTCGACGCCTGCCCAGGTGCAAAGCCGGAGAAGAAGCTCCCAGCGCGATTCGGGATCGAGCGGACGCAACAGCCGCCAAAGCTCGTAATGGAGTTGCTCGCGCGTGACGACCAGACCGTCGCGAACCCCGTCATTCGCGGTGCCCACCAGCGGATTGTCGAGTCGCCAAGCATGACGGCGACCGGCGATGTCAAGCAGGAGTTCAAGCGGCAGAGAAGACGGTTCGAAAACCAGGCTCGACAATTGGTCCCACCAGAAGCCGCGGTTATCTCCGATCGCACCTGTCATCAGAAAGACCGTGGCCGGGCACGTATGCCGTTCCAGCACTGGCCTTGCCTCGGCCAGCACATCGGCATAGCCATCGTCGAACGTCACGACCGCCACCTTTCGAGGCACGCGGCCCTGGGCAAGCTGAGCAACGAGCCAACGTAGCGGCACAACGTGACGAAGCTGCGCCAAAGCTTCGATCTGTTCGGCGAACCGATCCGGCGATACGGCAAGGTGCCATGGGTCGTGCGCCAGCCGAGCGACCCGATGGTACATTAGAATGACAGGCCGATCTCGCTCAACCAAGTGGCGAGCGGCGCGCCTAAGCTTTGCCAGCAACGGTGTGATCAAGTCTGGCATTGTTTGACTGCGCGGGCAGCGACAATCATTGGGTATTGCGGGTCGTAGACGTCGAGCTCGGCCGAGCTCAGCTCGTGCTCGGCCAAGCCGTGAAGGAAGCTAATCGCGGCCAATACATTACCGTAAGCGGTCACACTGATTATCGCGTTATCAAACTTCTCCTCCAATAGCCGGCATAACGCGGCGGGCGACAACGACCAATACCAGCTCGGACCCCACTCTCCTCGGTCGATGGAACTGACACCGGGGACCGTGATCAGCAGCACGCCGCCGGGTTTGAGCATTCGATGCAATGTCGCTATAGCCTTGTGGACATCAAAAATCAAATGAAGTGTCTGCGTCAGCACGATGCAATCGAATGCCCCCGATGGAAGATTATCGCCCTGAGCCAGATCGCCAACCAGGGTTGCGCGCGAATTATCGGGACTGACATGCAGGATGTCGCTGTGTGCCACTCGAGCGCCACCGTATTGCAGGGTGTAGGTATTGTCACCGACCTCCAGGACGCGCCCTTTGATGTCGTCCGCGTGACGCGACAGGAAATCCTCGATATAGCGACGGTCGACCGGCTTACCCCTATCGTAGCCGAAGTGTGGGCTGATCGGGCGCAATCGCCGTAAGTCCCCGAACCTGACGGATTTGCGAATTCGCGCCAGACGCGAACGCAACGCCTTCAAGAATCGTCGGGTGGCAACCGTCCAGAATGCTGCTGGGGCAAGTGCGAACACGCTCGCCGTTGCGCGCCACGGAACCCCCCTCAGACCCGACGCCCTTGCGCTTAAGGCTTGCGAGACCTGCTGCTCCGCGTAGTGCGATTTCCAGAATCGGATTCCGGTCTTGTAGGCCTTGCGCCATTGTACGTTGCGGTTCAGATATGCCGATTGGCGGTGCATTACCTGGAGCACCGTACCAAGCATGGCCGGAGTATTGCGAGACATGTTGGTGTCGTGATGCCGATACTCGGCAATCCGCTCGATCCCCGCGGCGACGCCGTACCGCCGCGCTAAGCGTAAATACAGCTCATGATCCTCGCAGCAACAGAGTCGCGCGTCGAACCCACCCACTTCCTGCAAACAATCGCGCCGGTACATGACGGCCGCGTGCATGCTGACCAAGTTGGTCTTGAGGAAGGACTCGTAGGGGTCTTGACCCACTAATTTCGGCTCGGCCGAATTCAGAAGTCGTCCGTCGGCATCGATCCGATAAAAGCTGCCGTAGACGAAGGCGCAATCGGGTCTCTCGTCAAAGCGCCGCAGATTGGATGCGAGCGCCTCCGGCATCAGCCGGTCGTCGGCGTCGAGGAAGACCACGTAATGCCCGCATGCCGCTCGCCAACCGGTGTTGCGCGCGGCGGCTAACCCTTGGTTGGACTGACGGATCAGTCGAACCCCGGGATATAGCCTTACAACCGCGCCCGGATCGTCGTTAGAGCCGTCATCGACGACGATCACCTCGGCCGGAACAACGGTTTGTCCAAGCGCGCTCTCGATAGCCTCCGCCAAGAATCGCGCATGATTATAGGTAGTGATGACAATCGATACGGGCCGCAGCCCCGCATCCAAAATGATAAGATCCTCCTTCTGCGGCTGAGCGTTCGTGCCGAAAGAGAACGAATCCACCACGGACAGCTGTCGGCCTCCCTCGCGAAGGTACGGTCGATTAATGGAAATGCACCCTACGTAATCTGTTTGGTGTCTCGTCGTCAAGCGATGGATGGAAATTCACCCGCAGATTTCGCTGTATATCAATAGTATAAGCATTGTCGCCAATCTCAAGAAACCCGGTCCTCTAATATCCTCTGCATTGCGGAATAGAAAATCTTCGATGTAGCGATGTAGCGCCGGTCCACCGGCTTGCCGCGACCGTAGCAGTTCCGGCTGATTGGACGCGATCGCGCAAGTCCCCGAACCGGACGCATTAGTTGCGAACAGTCGCTAGACGAGAACGCAGCGCCTTCAAGGTACGTCGGCCGGTGATCCTCAGAAATATCGCCGGAGCGCGTGCGAAAACATTCATGACGTCCCGCAGTGGCACCTGCTTTAGACCCGAGGTTCTCGCGATATTCCTGACCCGAGTAAGCTGCGATTCAGTATAGTAGGATTTCCATTTGCAGATCCCGATCACGAATGCTCTCTGCCACCCTGGATTGCCATTCAAATATGGCAGCTGACGGCGCATCGCGTCCAAGGCTGTGTCGAGCATGAGCGGAATATCGGATGACATGTTGGTATCGTGTCGCCGGTACGCCGCGATACACTGCATCCCTCCGATAACGGGATACCGGCGGGTCAGGCGCAAATACATCTCGTAATCCTCGGTCGCTCGCATTTGCGGATCGAAACCGCCCACCTCCTCTAAGCAATCGCGCCGATACATGACGGTTGCGTGCATGCCAATGCAGTTCCCCTGAAGAAAGCATGCGTAGGCATCCTCCCCAACCATCGTCGTACATATGTACGAGTCCAGGTGTTCACCAGCGGAATCGATGAAATGAAAGCTGCCGTAAACGAAGGCACACTCCGGTCGCTCAGCAAAGCGTTGCAAATTGGAGGCGAGCGCTTCCGGCAGAAGCAGATCGTCGGCATCGAGAAAGACCACATAGTACCCACGCGCCGCCCGCCAGCCGGTGTTGCGCGCAGCGCCTAGCCCTTGATTGCGTTGACGGACGAGCTGAACTTGGGGATATCGGCTCACAACCGAGCCCGGATCGTCGGTCGAACCGTCGTCGACGACGATCACCTCGCCCGGACCGACGGTTTGTCCAAGCGCGCTCTCGATTGCCTCTGCCAAAAACCGCGCATGATTATACGTCGTAATGACGATTGATACTAGCGGCGGTAGGCTTGCGTTCTCAGTGAGCGCGCGCTCGGGCCGCAGGTGAGGTCTACCTAACGAAGAAAGTGAGGCGTCGACGGACAGCTGAGGATCTCCTAACGATGAGACGTTTGGGGATAGCCGGAGCTTTGGTCCAAATCCTCGCTCATAGGCCCCGTTTAGCATCCTGAGCCCAATGATACATTCTCCGTACCATCGACTTTGTCGATTTAGGCAGAAATCCGAGCAGTTTCCGCAGTCGTCCAAGCCTTGGCCGACTAGGAATTATAGTCGGATCCCAATCGACAAATTCCGGCTTACTTTGCATTCGCGCCTGATACTCCACATCTACAACAGCACCGGCCTCAATTGCTGTGAGAAAATCTTTTTCGAGGGTGGCAGCCATAAGGGCCGCCCTTCGGCCGCATTCCCGTGCTTGCTCCCTGGCGCGAGGGCTAAGGCAAAATTGGTAACTCTCCTGCAGAACGTGATCGACAAGGCTGCTAGTATCGAACACGACAGGCCAGCCAATCAACCTGGCCTGCCGCCGGATCTTTGCGAGGCCTGCCGGCTCTGGATCGATCGCCAGCGGCGGCACGCCGTTCTTTAGGGCAAAAATCATACCATGCAGACGCGTCGTAATCAGCACATCGACTCTAGCAATTAGAGCCTCAATCTCTCTGGGATTTCGGAGGCCGGCGCTATTTAAATCGAGGCGGGTGTCAATGCGGATGACGGCAGCGGATTCCGCCTGGATAAGCCTTTCTACGGCAGCATTCGCCACGCGAGTGTCCCCCTGTGGATAGTCCTCGACCAGACATACTCCGACCACAGGCACAGACGGTTGCACCGAAGCGAACACCAAATCTGAATGCCCGCCTACCGAACTGTCACGTTCGATCAGGTAATCAAATGGATTCCACTCGTTAAGGGGTGTCCGCATGGATAGATTGAGGCCAATCAGGCGGCAATGCCAGAAGCGTCTAATCAGAAGCTTTTCGAGCCTTCCTTGTTCGAATGGACCACACACTACAATCAAATGCGAGTATGGCTTAGGGTCAACTGTTCTGACGTCCACTCCACCCGTGAACGGGGGTGCAGTAGCTGTATCGAACCTATATCCCGCGCCTGTCAACCAGTCGCACACCACGTCGCGAGCCAGCAGATCTCCTGCGGTTGCATGACCTTCCTCAAAACTGAACCAGCCTGCGACAAGTATTCGCATAATCAGCTCTTTATAGACCAACGATGAGGGATATGC
>JBARIB010000994.1:0-2968 GCA_049799535.1 Allostellaceae bacterium
TGAGGTCGCCGCGCGCGCCTAGTTTGACCGGGTCGAGCGACCCTGCGTTTCTTGAGCCTCCGCTATCGCTGTCATCACTCGGCGGGGGGTGATCGGGGTTTCATTGACCTCCGCGCCGATGGCAGCGAGCGCGTCGCGGACGGCGTTGGCGATCGCGGCGGGCGGAGCGACGGCGCCGCCTTCGCCCATGCCTTTCATGCCGTATTCGGTGTGCGGGGTCGGGGTGTGCAGGTGGCCGATCTTGATCGCCGGCAGTTCGGCGGCGCCGGGCAGCAGGTAATCGGCCAGGGTGCCGGCGAGCGGCTGGCCCGTCTCGTCATACGGGATCTCTTCGAACAGGGCGGTGCCGATGCCCTGCACGACGCCGCCGCGGATCTGGCCTTCGACCAGCATCGGGTTGACCATCGTGCCGCAATCCTCGGCGACCGCGTAGTCGACCAATTCGATAAAGCCGGTCTCGGGATCGACCGCGACGACGGCGCCGTGCGTCGCGTAGGAATAGACGCCGGTGCTGATCGCCGGCTCGTACGTCGCGGTCGCGTCGAGCAACGGATCGACCCCTGGCGGCAATCCGTCCATCCGCAGATGCGCGACCTTGGCGATCTCGGCGATCGTGACCGAGCCCTGCGGTCCCGCCACCACGCCGCCGGCGCAGCGCACCTCGGCGACGTCGCATTGCAACAGATGCGCACCGATCCGGCAGAGCTTGTCGCGCAACATGCGGCTGGCGCGCGCCACTGCACCGCCCGACATGACCATGCTGCGCGACGCGAAGGTGCCGAACCCGAAAGCGGTGCTCTCGGTATCGCCATGGCGCACCGAGATATGCGCCGGATCGATGCCGAGCTCTTCGGCGGCGACCTGCGACAGCGCCGTTTCGAGGCCTTGGCCGTGCGACTGGATGCCGACCATCAAGACGACACTGCCATCAGTCAGGATGCGCGCGGTGCAGCTCTCGAAGCCGGGAATGATCGAGGCGCCGCGGGCGGCAAATTCGGCGGCGCCGTGCGCGGTCTGCTCGGCAAACGTCGCGAAACCGACGCCGATCACTCTGCTATCCGGCTCGCCCCGCTGTTGGCGGGCGCGGATCGCGGCCATATCCAACAGTTCGGCGCAGAGCCGCACGCTCTGTGCATAATCGCCGCCGTCGAGGCGCATGCCGCCGATCGTCGTGAACGGCATCTGCTCGGGCCGCACCAGGTTCAGTGCCCGCACCTCATTGGGCTCATGCCCGACTGCGCGGGCGACCTCGTCGATCAGCCTCTCGATCACAAAGCACGCCCCGGGGCGGCCGACACCGCGATAGGGGCCGAGCGGGGTCTTGTTTGTCGCGACTGTGTAGTGCCTCGCTCGGTAGTGCGGGATCGTATACGGCCCCGGCAGGGCGCGCGCGACCATTCCGGCTTCGTGATAGGGGCCCTGCGGCCACAATCCGTAAGCGCCGGCATCGACGACAATCTCGGCATCGACGCCGAGGATGCGGCCCTGCCGGTCGGCATAGGCCGTGACTTTGTAATGGTGGTCGCGCGTGTGCGCGGCCGTCAGCAGATGCTCGCCACGGTCCTCGATCCAGCGCATCGGATGATCGAGCTCTAACGCCAAGGCCGCGAGGATGATTTCCTCCGGGTAGAGCCGCGCCTTGGGCCCGAACCCGCCGCCGACATCGGGCGCGACGACGCGGATACGGCGCTCTTCGATGTCTAGGATCTCGGCGAGGGCGACGCGCACGGTATGCGGCGTCTGCGTCGAGGCGTAGACGACGATTTCGTCGAGGCGATGGTCGCGATAGGCCAGTACACCGCGGCATTCGAGCGGCGCACCCGATTGCCGCTGCATGCGGAATTCGCGGGTCAGCGTTACATCGGCCGCGCGCGAAGCGGTCTCGATGTCGCCGCCTTGCAGCACATGCTCGACGTAGAGATTATCGCCCCATTGCTCGTGCACGGGATGGCGACTGCCGCGCATGTCGCGCACCGGATCGATCACTGGCTCCAGTGGCTCGAAATCGACTGCGACGGCATTGGCGAGGTCTTCGGCTTCGCCCCGCGACGGCGCAATACAGGCGGCTATGGCCTCTCCGACATAGCGAACCTTGTCGGTGGCGAGCGGCGGCCAGGGCGGCGATTTGGCGCCCGTCGAGTGCGAGACGACGCGGATCGGCTTGACGCGCGGCAGGTCCGCCGCGGTGAAAACGCGGCCGCGCGCCTCGGGCGGCACCGAGATCGATCTGATCCGGGCGTGGGCATGCGGGCTGCGCACAAAGGCGACCTCCATCGTGCCCGGCAATTTCATGTCGGCAACGAATTGGCCGCGGCCGTACAGGTGCCGCTCATCCTCCCTGCGCAATAGCGATGCGCCGATGCCGTGCCGGTCATTGGGCATGGCGCGCCTCCTTCCCGATCTCCTTGGCGGCTTCGGCGATTGCCGTGACGATGTTCGTATATCCGGTGCAGCGGCAGATATTGCCAGCAAGGCCGTCGCGGATCTCACGCTCCGAGCCGGCGCGCTCGCGCTGGATTAGATCACGCGCGGTGATCAGCATTGCCGGGGTGCAGAACCCGCACTGCAGAGCATGATGTTGGTGAAAATTGCGGCGCAATGCGTTGAGGACCGGATCGTCGGCGAAGCCCTCGATGGTCCTGATTTCCCGCCCGTCGCAGGCGACCGCGAGCATAAGGCAGGAGCGCGCCGGCTCGCCATCGACGAGCACTGTGCAGGCGCCGCAGACGCCGTGCTCACAACCGAGATGGGTGCCGGTCAGATTGCGGCGCTCGCGCAGAAAATCGGCCAAAGACAATCGCGGCGGCACGTCATCCGCGATTTCCGCGCCGTTGAGCCGTAAGCGGATTGCGGTCACTGCAGCACCTGTTGCGCGGCGCGCATGGCTGCGACCGCAAGAAGCTGATTCTGGAAGTCGTCCAAGTGCCGGTCGGCGGCGCGATCGAGATCAGCGACAACAGCGTTGCGG
>JBARIB010000995.1:0-3010 GCA_049799535.1 Allostellaceae bacterium
TCTCGAATGCGTGGCGTGATCGGCTGCAAGGTCTGGCGGTACCGTGGCCGCTCGATCCTGGCGGCGACGTTGAGGCTCAGCGCCGGGTGCTTTATCGTCTCGAGGCCGAGCGCTATCGCGATCTCGCCCTGCTGTCGACGGCCGAAGGATCGATGAGCCCGGAGCGGCTTGCCGAGCTGATCGCCCTCGCCGATCACTGGGTGGCCCCGGTCTTTCCCCTCACCGGCCGCGATGTCACCGCCCTCGGCATGCCGCCCGGCCCCGAGATCGGCCGGTTGCTCACTGCGGTGCACGATTGGTGGGAGGCCGGCGATTTCGCCGCCGACCGCGCCGTTTGCCTCGCCAAGTTGAGAAGCCTCATAGCCGCGCGAAGTTGAGCGATCGTTTTGGGCGAGCCGAAATGTCGCTGGCGAACGTCTGGCTGCGGGTCCCCGATCCACTCCGCCGGATCGGCTCGCTATGCCGGCGTGAGGCGCAAATTACCCTTTCCCTACCGGTTCTGAGCCCAGTCCTCGCGCCACAGGAAATCGGGCCCGAGCTGGTCGAGGCTCGGGCAGCCGATCTGGCCCATAACCAGGTCGATCTCGCTGCGAAAGATATCGATCACTTTGCTGACGCCCGGGACCCCGCCGACGATCGCGCCATAAAGCGTGGGGCGGCCGAAGAACACGAATTCGGCGCCGAGACAGAACGCGATCAGAATGTCGGCGCCGCGCCGCACGCCGCTGTCGAGCATCACCGTCACGAGATCGCCAACCGCCGCCTTGATCGCCGGCAATGCGTCGAGCGAAGCCGGAGCCTGGTCGAGCTGGCGGCCGCCATGGTTCGAGACGATGATGCCGTCGACGCCGATCTCGGCGGCGCGCAACGCATCGGCCGGGTTCAGGATGCCCTTGACGACGAGCGCGCCCGGAAAGAGTCGCCGGTAGCGCTCGAGATCGCGCCAGGTCTGCGCCGAGGCCGGGGTCTGGTTGCGGCCGAAAGCGATGACATCGGAAGTGCTGGCGCCGTTGCCGGCGTGCGGCGCCCAATTCCCCAAAGGGGGGGCGCCGCCAAGCCGCATATATTCGATGACCCAGGCAGGATGGGTGATCGCCTCCAACAGAATGGACGGCTTCAGCTTCAGGGATTCGAAAACGCCGCCGCCGCGCACGCGGGCAAAGCCGTTGCGATAATTGCGCTCGCGCTTGGGATGCACCGGCACATCGACCGTCAACACCAGAGCGCCGACCCCGGCGTCACGCGCCCGCCCGATCAATGCATCGGTAATGTCGGGGTCTTTCGCCGCATAAAGTTGAAACCAGACATTGTTCGGGGCGACCCGCACCGCCTCTTCCATCGAGGCGTTGCTGCCGCCCGACATGATGTACGGAATGTTCGCCGCCGCCGCCGCTTCCGCCAGCATGACCTCGCCTTCGCGCCGGTAAAGGCCGACGCCGCCGGTCGGCGAGATGCCGAACGGGCTCGAATAGGTGCGGCCGAACACGGACGCGGACTGGTCGCGCTTGGAGACATCGACGAGGTAGCGGGGCAAGAGCCGGTGCTTGTGGAAGGCCGCTTCGTTGCGCGCGAGCCCGCGCTCGTCCTCCACCCCGCCCTCGATGTAATCAAAGATGATGCGCGGCAATTTGCGCTTCGCCATCCGGTGCAGGTCTTCGATGTTGATGGCTTGATCGAGATTCATTGTCTCGTTCTTTCCCTGGGTCTCGTTTCTTTCCCCGGCGCGTTTAGAAAATCACACGTTGCGCCCGCGGTCTTCCCGCCACAGGAAATCGGGACCGAGCTGGTCGAGGCTCGGGCAGCCTATCTGACCCATGACAAGATCGATCTCGGTGCGGAAGATGTCGATCGCCTTTTTGACTCCCGGGATCCCGCCGGCGGCGGCCCCATACAAAGTCGGCCTCCCCATAAAACAGAAGCGCGCGCCAAGGCAGAGCGCGATCAAAATGTCGGCGCCGCGCCGCACCCCGCTGTCGAGCATCACCGTCAATTTATCGCCGACCGCCTCGTCGATCGCCGGCAATACATCGAGTGAGGCCGGGGCCTGGTCGAGCTGACGGCCGCCGTGGTTCGACACGATGATCCCGTCGCAGCCGATCTCGGCCGCGCGCAACGCATCGCGCGGATCCATGATGCCTTTAACGACCAGATTGCGCGGGAAGAGCCGGCGGTATTGTTCGAGATCGCGCCAAGTCTGCGCGTTGTACGGCATGATCGAGCGAGAATAATTATAGACGGCCTCGGCCGTTGCGCCGTTCGCCGCGTAAGGCTGCCAATTCTGCAGCATCGGCGTGCCGCCGCCGTGCCGCAGATACTCGACGATCCAGCCGGGATGAGCCAGGGACTCCAGCAAGATGGACGGCTTGAGGCTCAGCGCCTGGAACAGCCCGCCGCGGACATTGGCAAACCCGTTGCGGATGTTGCGCTCGCGTTTGGAGCTCGCTGGCACATCGACGGTCAATACCAATGCGTCGAGCCCAGCATCCGCGGTGCGGCGGATCATGTCCTCGCGCACCTTGGCGTCGTTCGCCGCATAGAGCTGATACCAGGCATTCCTCGGCGCGATCTTTGCCGCCGCCTCGATCGAGTCGTTGCTGGCGCCCGACATGATATAGGGGATGTTCGCTTCGGTCGCGGCCTGCGCCAGCATCAAATCGGCGCCGCGCCTGACCCCGCTGTCCAGCATCACCGTCAGCTTGTCGCCCACCGCCTCCTTGATGGCCGGCAAGACGTCGAGCGAGGCCGGCGCCTGGTCGAGCTGCCGGCCGCCATGGTTCGAGACGATAATTCCATCGCAGCCGATCTCGGCGGCGCGCAGCGCATCGGCCGGGTTCATGACGCCCTTGACGACCAGGGCGCGCGGAAACAGCCGCCGGTAAGTCTCGAGATCGCGCCAGGTCTGCGCGTTGAACGGCATCAGCGAGCGCGAGAAGTTGTAGACCGCTTCGGCATTGGCGCCGTTCGGCGCGTAGGGTTGCCAATTCTGCAGCATCGGCGTGCCGCCGCCGTG
>JBARIB010000996.1:0-9312 GCA_049799535.1 Allostellaceae bacterium
CGAGGGCGTGCTCCATACCGGATGGGCGAGACCGGTGAATTCGCCCTGCATCCATCTGAATTGAGCAGCGTTCTTGAGCGCCTTCTCCTCGGTCTCGGCCACATGGATCTGCTTCAGCATCCCATGATAGTCCGGCCCGCCGGTAAAGCCGGCCTCGGCCGCCACGCCGTCATAGATCTCCCAAATCCGCTTGGTGCGGTCGATCGGCGTGTTGAGCGCGACATAGGGATAGCCGCGCTGCGCCGCCCAGACGACTGTCTCAGGGCTGATGACCCCCGGGATCCACACCCGCGGATGCGGCTTCTGCAACGGCACGGCCCACGGGTTGACGACGCGGTGCTGATAATGGGTGCCTTCCCAGCGGAACGGCCCCTCGCGCGTCCACGCGGCGACGATCAGATCGTGCGCCTCCTGAAAGCGCTCGCGGTTGAAGGCCGGGCTGACGCCGGCAGCCAATTGCTCCTGGCCGCCGCCGCGGACAAAGCCCGACACCAGCCGGCCTTTTGAGATCATGTCGATCATCGACAATTCCTCGGCGAGCCGTACCGGGTTGTCGGCCAAAGGCAATGGGTTGCCGAGCAGGATGATCTTCGCTTCCTTTGTCACGGCGGCGAGGATAGAAGCAAAGATGTTGCACTTAGCCTGCATGCAGAACGGTGCGTTGTGGTGCTCGTTCAGCATGAAGCCTTCGATGCCCATCTCCTCGGCGTAGAGGTAATCTTCGAGATACTCGTTATAGAGTCGACTGCCCGCCACCGGGTCGAAGTATTTGTTCGAGAACATCAGCGCCGTCGCCCCGAACTTCAAGCCCTCCTCGGCGGGGTAGGCCGACATCGGCTGCTCGGTGAAGTACATCAATTGCATGGCTTCCTCCGTCTTCGGCCTATCGCGGCTCTGCGTTTCGGCGCAACGGCACTATAGCCGGTGCTGCCGCGGACCGCACTAAAGTGCGCCGGCCTTGGTCAGCGGCTAAAACAGAAACAGAAAGACTACGCTAGGGCTTGTCGTTCCATGGCAAGCTTCCCCGGCTTACGCGCGAGGTGACCCGATTTGACCCAGAGGCGGCAACCCTCGGGTCCCGCCTTGGCGCGCAACGCGGAGCCCGCCGGCAGCCTCAGCCAGGAATGTCGGGTGAACTCCTCGCCGCTCTCCATGAACGCGCCGTCGAGGACGAGCAGCTCGATGCCGCCCGGAAGAGGCACTGCGATGCTAATGCCAGGCGCCCAGCGTTCCAGCAGAACCAGTTCACTGGCACTCTCGTACAGCACTGCAAATTCCACACCCCGGAGGTCGGGAGCCGCTATGAAGGGGAGTAAAGAGGTGTCGATGCGTACCGGGGTCCGGTCATCGGGATCGAATTGCCAGAGCTTGACGAAGATCGTGCAGCCGGGCTCGGAGCCGGGCGCGTGGCTGCTTCCCGGCGGGTTGCGGACATAGGTGCCTGCAGAATAATCGCCGTGTTCGTCCTGGAAGACGCCGTCTAGCACCAGGAATTCTTCGCCGCCCCCGTGGGTGTGCGACGAGAAGCGACTGTGCGGGGCGTAGCGGACAATCGAGGTAGCGCGCGCCACCTCATCACCGATGCGGTCGAGCATGCGGCGGTCTACCCCGGGAATGGGCGAGGGTGTCCAGTCCAGCCGTGCCGCGTGCACCCTGGCGCGAGCGCCGAAGTCAGCGTTGAGGTTCATGGCGGAGCTCCAATTACCGCACCATTCGGGTGGGGCTCTCTAATCTTAATCCGTTGCAGTCGCCCCTATTGCCTGCTGCTGCCAACGATCACATCCGAACCATCCAGCCTCATCAGGCGAGAGGGTCAGATAGTGTAGAGGTTCTCGGGTCTCGCTGGGATCTTGCCGTGCTCGACTTGCTTGACGGCGGCGATCAGCTTGACGTGGGTCGGGGCTGGGACGCCGACTTCCCGGCCCTTGGCGGCAATCACGCCATTGATGAAGTCGATCTCGGTGCGTCTGCCCTTTAGCATGTCTTGGCCCATCGACGGCCGCGCCACCTCGCTGCGGGTGTTCGACTGCAACGCGGCGAGGATCGCCGACTCGACCTCGTCGAGCGCGGCTCGGTCGCCTTCGGCGGCGCAAGCGATGGTTTCGGGCTCGTGCATGCGGATATGCTCGAGTTGATAGCCGAGCGCCTGACCGACGCGCACCCCCTCGCCGGCAAGGTGGATGCTGAGGCGGCGGATCTTCTCGTCCCGGTTCATCTCGTTACCCGACATGCCGGTCGCCGCGGCAACGCCATTGGCCATGCCGTTGACACACAGTTTCGACCAGCGCTCGCCCCACAGATTGGTCGTCGCCCTGACGCTGTCGATCGTGCGGATCATGTCCGCCAATTCCTCGATCCGCTTGGTGATGCGGCCGTGCAGTTCGCCAGCGCGATAGACCTCGTAGGGTGAGGCGCCCTTGGCCGCAGTGCGGCGGACGCGACCCGGCGCATAAAGTTCGGCGCCGAGCAGAGCGGGGATAACGCCGACCGTCTTGTCGGGGCCGACGATCGCGGCGATCCGCTCCTCGTTCATGCAATTCTGCAATGAAACAACATACCCGTCGGGTGCAAGGTACTGTGCGATCAGCATCGTCGCCCACTCGGTGTCGTAGGATTTGACGGCGACCATTGCGATATCGATTGGCTTTTGTTTTGCGATCTCCTGGACTTCGGTGAGGTGCATCGTCTTCGGCTTGGCGCAGACATATTCCTCTTGGGTGACCCCCTCTAATGCCAAGCCGTCCCGGCGGATCGTCTCGATGTGCTCGGGCCACGGGTCGATGAGGGTAACGTCAAACCCGTTATGGGCGAGATGGCCGCCGGTATACCCGCCGATAGCGCCGGCGCCGATTACAGCAATGCGCTTGTCCATAGGCTCATTCCTCTCTGACCCGAACGCGCCATGATAGAGCCCACCTGCAGCAACGGCAAAAGCTCAAAGTGCACGAGGGTCAATTCCTTAGCATGCCTTCTCTCAGCGCCGCCGTGTTGGATTCGACCAGCAGTGTAAGTCGGTGCCGCCCCGTTCGGCCGCGACAAGGCATCGGAGAAAAGCGGCGGACCGGGCGTAGTGCCGGCCTCCCGCGCGAGTTCGTCAATGAGTCGCGGAAGCCAGCCTTCAAAGCCAAGCCCGTTGACGAGAAAGAGCTGCGCCTGAGACAAAAGACTGGCCTGCTCGGGCTTTGGTTCGTAGACATGCGCATCGGAATCAGGGCCGATGAGGCTGGTGACGTCGACATCGCTGCCGCCGATTTGGCGTGCGAGATCCGCGAGGATGCTGAACGAGGCCACCACACGGCCTGGCGATTCGGATGCCGCCGGGTCTTGCGTCGGCCAGAAAAGCGCCAAGCAAAAGGCTAGAAGCCATCCGATAAGGCTCCGCAAGAAAATGATATTCTTTGAACCTCTTGGCGCCTCCGCTATATGGCAGACCGAGCGATTATGGGGATCCGAAACTCGCGTCACATCCGGTATTGCGGAGCTTCTGTGTCAATCCTGCGAAAACTGCTCGTATTTGTGCCTGTGGCTTCGCTCTGTGCCGGTTCGTGCGTACCGCCGCAATCGATGCCAGGGCGACTGCACCTCAGCAATCCCAACTTTGGGCTGATCAATGTCGAAGCCGTGATCACGGCGAACCCCGACTGTGACGCGCGCGACAACGGGTACATTTCCACCCTGGAATTCACGATGCCGAACAACGCTACGAAATTCATCGAGACGCCGCCTGGTGCGGATGTCTGCTGGCGCCGCGACCGTAATCCCGGCCGCCCTTCCCCGGGAAGATGGTCGCGGTGGAATAGAGCTTTTCTTGTGCCGGGCAAATTGGTGAATGTGACCCTGTAGTCGAAAGCAGCGCTCATGACCTCTCACCGCCGCAGGCTGAAGCGAATCGCCACCGAGATTTGCATGCGAGGCTGCGGCATTCCCGCCGGAAAAGGCGGTAGGGTCGCCCCCCGCATCATTTCCTCGATCGACCGGTCGAGGTCGGCATACCCGGAACTGGTTGTCACAGCGTAGTCGAGGACACGTCCACTGCGGTCCACCTCGAAACGAAGCACCGCGCGTCCCTGTTCGCCGCGTTCACGGGCGCCATCGGGATAGCGCTTGTGGGCTTCGAGCCAAGCACTCAGCAACCCGCCATATCCGGCGCTCGCTTGGGGCGACGGAACCGGTGCCGGCACCGGCGTCGGGGCCAAAGCGGTTTGTTGGGGAGCCGCTGTCACCGGCGGCATTGGCGCGGCCGGTGCTGGGATTGGGCTCGGCTCCACGGGTTCGAGATGATGTGCAACCGGCTGCGGTAGTCTCTTGACCGCGGGTTTGCGCGGTGGCGGCGGCGGAGGCTTGGCTTCAACGACCGGTGGCTCTGGCGCGGGCGGGGTGGGCTCGGTCACCGTTGATGGCGGCTCCGGTGTAGGCGGCACCACCGCTATTTGCGGTTCGGGCGGCGGCGTCTCGGCGGGGGGCGAAGGAGCTTCGGGCTGCGGTTCTGGTTCGGAAATCGGGGTTGGTTCCGGCTTCGGCGGCGCCTGCTCAAAGATCACCTCGATCCCGCCCGTGGCGGTCGCCGGCTGCACCTTGGGGGGCGGAGGGGACAAGTAGGCAACCAGTAGCGCCAAGCAGAGCGCGTGCCCTGCTATCGATAATGTCAGTGGAAGCTTGATACCGCTCACTTCGGAGAGGCCGCCTCGGCGATCAGCGACACTTTCGAGAAACCGGCATGATTGACGAGGCCCAGCATGTCCATCAGCTGCGCGTAGGTATTCCTCCGGTCGCTGCGGACATAGACGATCCGGCTGGGATCCTCGGCAGCGAGGACCGCGAGCCTCGGTTCCAGATCTTCGGCCGCGACCCGTTCCTCGCCCAGAAAAATCTCGTCGTCGTGGTTGAGACTGATGACGACCGGCTTTTTTGGCTCGGTAAGCTCCGCCGCGCGCGACTTTGGCAGGTCGAGCGGCACACCGACGCTGAGCAACGGGGCGGTCACCATGAAAATGACCAGCAACACGAGCATCACGTCGACCATCGGCGTCACGTTGATTTCGGCGAGCGGTGAGTAGCGGTCCTCGCCGGCTTCGCCCGATGGCGGTAGAGTAAGAGCCATCTTCAGGCCCCCGCACCGGCGCGCGCGAGCAGATTGCCGGAGCGGCCGATCAGACCCTGCATGCGTCCGGCAAAGCGCCCGAGATCGACCGTGATCTTGTTGTAGGCGACGACGGCCGGGATCGCCGCGGCCAGGCCCATCGCCGTCGCGAACAACGCCTCGGCGATCCCCGGCGCAACGACTGCGAGGCTGGTGCTGTTCGCCGCCGCGATCCCTTCGAAGCTGCGCATGATCCCCCAGACGGTGCCGAAAAGGCCGATAAAAGGTGCGGCGGAGCCGAGTGTCGCGAGGAACGGCAGCCGGGCTTCGAGACGCCGCAATTCCGCATTCAAGGTGAGCCGCATGGCCCGCTCGATACGGTCGCGGCGTTCGCCGGCGGTTTCCGGCTGCGGCTGCAGGCTGGCGGCACTCTCGGCGAGACCCGCCGATATGACAAGGCCCGCCGGATCTTGGCCCTCGCGCCGGCTTGTCGCCGTCAAATCTTGCGGCGAGCGCGCCGCGGCCGCACGTGCCTCATGCTCGCGCGCCGCTCGGCTTGCCGCCGCAAGCCGCCAGAGCTTGTCGATGATCACCGTCCAGCTCCACACCGAAGCCGCCAGCAGCAGCAGCAAAACGCCCTTCACGACGGGGTCGGCATTCATGAAGAGTTTGACGATCGAAAGGGTCGCGGCGGGGTCGTTCACGATCGGCCTCTCAACTGGATTTGACGCAACGTGAGCTTGAAGCGCGAAGAATGTGGCAGGTCCGCGGCATGCTAGAATCGTTGCGTCAACCCCGCGAGAAGGGTGCGGCGCGGGCCGAACTGCGGCGCAAAGACGCCCAGGCCCGTGCCGCTGCGAATCTGATACACCTGGTCGAGCAGGTTGATGACGTCAAAGCGGAACTCGAGCCCCTTGTAGATTCCAGTGTCGATCGGCTGGACGATGCTGAAATTCACCTGTTGATAGCCGGGCAGGGCGGCACCGTTCGGAGGACCGCCCGGTAGAGTGGTTCTGAGACCGCTGCCGGCGGTAAGGTCAAGAGAAAAGAGGGTATTCCAGACCGGGACTTTGTACTTGATGCCGGCCGATGATGTGTAGGTCTGGTCGTGATCGGTGTGTATAGCATTAGTCGCTATATAGGCTAGGTCGTCTGAAGAAAAGTTAAACTGGCTCGATATGATGTTTTTTGCGAGCTCTTGCGACGCGGAGAAATTGCCGTAAAACGACCAGTTGTCGATATCATAGCTGAGGGTCAGTTCGACGCCTTTGACCCATCCTTTCTGGTAATTGAACGGGGTGAAGAGGATCGGCGCGCCGAACTGCCCTTCGTCGATCAAATTGCTGGCGAGCTTGTAATAAGCATCGATGCCGGCCTTGAGCCCCGGCAGAATGATCTGCGTCGCACCGACGTCAAAGTAATGCGACCGTTCTGCCTTGGCGACCGAGTCGAGCGTGACCGCCGGAGCGGCGGTCGTATTGGCAAAGAGCGCGATCGTCGGTGCTGCGATGAGCTCGAACGGAGGCGGCGTGAAGTAGCGCGAATAGCCGGCGTGAAGGGTCGTCGCGTCGCTCGGCTGCCACACCACATTGACCCGAGGGCTTAATTGACGCTCGCTGACAAACTCGGCGAACTGGTCGTAACGCGCGCCGAAATTAACGGTCACCTCCGGAATTATCTTCCATTCGTCCTGCAGGTAATAGCTGTAGATCCATCCGGTCTTGCTGCTCGAATCGAAGATCGTGAGCGGCTGGTCGGTGGTTTGAACGCCGTTCTGGTCGACCGGCAGAACATTCGATGTGGAGCTGAACGGGGAGCGCTCTCGCTGGATGTAAAAGCCGCTGCGAACCGTGTGGTCGGGCGCAGCCCGCCAGCTCCCGTCGCCTTGCACGCCGCTTGCCCAGCTCTGCCGGTACGCGCTCTGGGCGATGCCGTTGAACAGAAGATCGCCAGTGGGGTCTCCGGGAGAGAAGTAGACGCTGCTGTACCGGGTGAACCCGGCGATCTGGAAATCGATATCGTCGACATGCTTCTGCCAGGCGAGGATCCCGAAATTATTGATCTGGCGCTGGTTCTCGTTGAGGGCGACCGATGAAAAATCACTGATGCCGTTGACGGTAAGCCCGAGGCTCGGGGTCTGGCCCGCGACTTGCGGGATCTCGTACTGGCTGCGCGAGGCACCGAGAATGGCGGTCAACCGCGACGTCGGATCGATAATGCCGGAGACGTAGGCAAAGCCCTTTGGCTGCTCGGTGCGGTCGTGGATCGCATTGAAGGTGGGGGCCGGGTTTTCAATCCCCTCGTTATTTTGCAGGTATTCGCCGGTGAAGTAATAATCGATCTGCCCAACCCGGCCGCCCCATTCGGCGCTCGGCTGTAGCGTCCCCTGCGAGCCGCCGTACATGGTTGCCGAGCCACCCGGATCGAGAGTTCCGGTCTTGGTCTGGATATCGATGACCCCGGTGGTGCGCAGCCCGTATTGCGCCGGGAGGCTGCCGGTGATCAGCGCGACGGAATGGGCGAGCCGAGTCTGCAGCGCCTGTCCGAAAACATTGATCCCCTCCGGTAGCTCCACTCCGTTGATACGGAATTGAAGGTTGGCGTGGTCGTTGCGCACATGGAGCTGGCCGAACGAATCTTGCGCAACCCCAGGAGCCTGGAGCAGAAGCCGATTTAACGGCTGGTTGTCGCCCTGCGGCTGGGTTTCGATCGCTTGCCGGCTGAAATCATAGACGGTCGCCCCGAGGCTCGGTTGGATCTCGCTGCGCGCGATGTCGAGCTGCCTGGCGACAACGTCCAGGTTGAGCGAAATGCTGCCTTCCTGGGCTGGCGCCTCCCCCGTCGTAGGGAGCGGTGCTGCCCCCGTCGCCTGGGTCGGCGCCGGCGCTGCTTCAGTCGCCGGGGCGAGCGTTTCTTGCGCCGTGGCGGTACCGCCAGCGAAGAGTGACGTAAGGGCAATCGAAAGGACGACGGGCAAACGCCGTAGGCCCGCGCAAACCGGGTTTGGCATTGTACTTCTCTTCGTAGGTCTGGACGCGCCGCGGCCAAGCGCGGCAGTTGGTCAGCTGTGCAGAACCGCCGTCAGACCAAAGGTGGCGCGCGGGAATGGAAGAAGGGATAACGTGCGACTACGATGAAGACCGCTGCGGGCGAGGCATGCGGCAGCGGTAATCTGTCAGGAAGCTCTGCCGTGACGAGGTCGACGGGGATCGCGCCATGATGGCTGATCGCGAAACAGATTTGGCAGTCCTCGTCCGCCGATGCCGGCGGCACCGGGCTGGGTGCTGCCGCTATCGCGACGGTTGACGTCCTTCCGGACGAGAATGACAGCTCGTGATGATGCCAGGCGAACACGATCGCCTGGAAAAGGATTACAAAGCTGCTGATTGCGGCGATGATCCGGCGCGGCGTGCCGACCCGATCCTCCGCACAAAAGCTCACGCCCGGAAGCTCCCTGTCGTTACCCTTGGCAGCCTCTGGAACAATATAACAATCTAGCGGTCCCGCGAATCACTTTTCTGATGCCGGCTCTCGCCCTATCCTGAGGGCAGCGGATGGGAGGAAAGCCCTATGAGACGTGCGCTCATCGCGATCGGATGTTTAGTTTTCTTCGCTCTCGCCGGGGAAGCGCGCGGCGCCGGCGTCGACCTCGAGGTAATTCTCGCTGCCGATGTCTCACGCAGTATCGATGATGCAGAATTTGATCTGCAGCGCAAAGGCTACGCCGCGGCAATGACCGATCCACGGGTCTTGGCAGCGATTCATAGCCGCTCGGGCGCATCAATTGGGGTATCGTTTATCGAATGGTCGGGAGACGAGGACCAGCAGGTGGTCGTCGATTGGAGCGAAATGCGTGACGAGGAGGACGCCGGGTCAATTGCCGCAGCCATCCTTGCCGCTCCGCGCTCGTTTATGGGGCGCACGTCGATCAGCGCCGCAATTGATTTCGCAATCGCCCATTTTGGCACTTCGAAATGGCAGGCCAAACGCCGGATCATCGATGTCTCGGGCGACGGCACGAACAATTCCGGTCGCGCCGTCACCGAGGCGCGCGATGAGGCAATCGCCCGCGGGGTGACCATCAACGGCCTGGCCATAATCAATGAAAAGCCGAATTTGGGCTATTCGGCGCACACTCAGCCGCCAGGGGGGTTGCCGCTCTATTACCAGCAAAATGTGATCGGCGGCCCCAACTCGTTCCTGTTGGTTATCCGGGATTTCAATTCCTTTGC
>JBARIB010000997.1:0-1940 GCA_049799535.1 Allostellaceae bacterium
TTCAGATCCTGGTACTGGTCCTTGTACTCGAAATCCATGCGGTCGATGACGTAGGGGATCCAGCCGATGCCGCTCTCGCCTAACACGACGCGGATGTTCGGGAAGCGCTCGAACACCGCCGCACCCAGCAGGTCGGTCAGGATCGTCGCCAGGGTCATCTGGAACCGGCACAGCCCGCTATAGGTCATGCGACGGGCGATCTCCGGGTCCAGGGACTTGCGCAATTCGGGGTCGGTCGCCGGGAAGGTGTGGAAGTGCAGCGGCAGCTGCGTCTCGTTGACCGCCTCCCAGAGCGGATCCCACATCGGGTGCCACATCGGAGTCATGTGCCAGGAGCAGGACAGCTCGACGCCCTTCATGCCCAACTTGGCAACGCGGCGGACTTCCCTCGCGGCACCCTCGATGTTGTTGTAGGGCAGGCAGGCCAGGCCGATCATGCGGTCGGGATAGTAGCTGCTGAAATTGTGCATGAAGTCGTTGTAGATACGCAGCATCTCGTCGGCCGCTTCCGGGTCCTTCATCTTGGCGCAGGCGGCGAGGATGCCGTAGATGACCTCGGCGTCGACGCCGTCGCGGTCCATGTCCTTGACCCGCAGATGCGGGTCGCCCGGCCGGCGCAGGCCCTTTTCGAAATAGTCATTGTACAGACCGGCCTCGGCCATCTTGTCGGCGCGCAGCTGCTTGCCCGGAACCCACGGCGTGCCGGTCGCGCCGACGCCACCGCACAGGCCGTACTCGGCACCGTTATTGTCGGTCCAGCGCTTCACCCCGTCCGAATTCTCGGCGACGTAGGGCATCAGGGCCCTGAGCTTGCTCGAGGCGTTCGAAGTGAACAGCTCGGGCGGCAACCAGAGCATGTCGAGATGACAATCGGCCGATATTCGCCGGTACTGCATAACGCGACCTCCAGTAAAGTGAGACCCTAGCGGGGTCGATCGGGTATAGCCTCTCCCACCGCAAATCCTATGCTACGCGCGCGGTATGGTCCTACGCCGATCTGCGCAAGCCTCGGATGCAGGAGGCTCAACCCTTAATGCGCTTGCCGCGCGGCCACTCCCATCAATCGCGTCAGGCGCGACGGATCGTCGAGTAGCGCTCGGCTCGCTCCAGCAAAGACGATCAACCCGCGGTCGAGGACGATCGCCCGGGGGGCCAGTTCCAGTGCCAGCTGGGCATGCTGTTCGACCAGCAGCAATGCCAGATCGTCCTCGCGTTTGAGGCGGTCGAGCCCGGCGAGCAGCGTATCGACGATAACCGGCGCCAAGCCCTCGAGCGGCTCGTCCATCAGCAGCAGTGTTGGGTTGCCCATCAGCGCACGGCCGATTGCGAGCATCTGCTGCTCGCCGCCCGACAGCTGGTTGCCGTGATTCCGGCGACGTTCGGCGAGCGACGGGAAAAAGTCGTAGACCTTGGAAAGCGTCCACTGACCCGTGCGTTCGGCGACCGTCAGATTCTCTTCGACCGTCAGCGAGGGAAAGATTTCGCGCTCCTGCGGCACAAAGCCGATGCCGAGCCGCGCGCGGCGATATGGAGGCATTGCCGAGATTGACTGGCCGGCAAAGCGAATGGCGCCGCCGCGCAACCGAGTATGGCCCATGATCGTGGCGAGCAGCGTCGTCTTGCCGACCCCGTTGCGCCCCAGCACCGCGAGCGCCTGCCCCGGCGGCAACTCCAGCGAGATGTCCTCGATCACTACAGTCTCGCCATAGCCGGCCGAGACCCCTTGGAGCACGAGGCCGTTCATACCGGCTTGCGTTCGCCGAGATAGACCCTGCGGACCTCCGGATCGGCGGCGATCACCTCGGGCGGCCCTTCCACAAGGATGCTGCCTTGCACCATTACCGTAATCCACTGCGCCAGACGAAAGACCAGATCCATGTCGTGCTCGATGATCAGCAGCGCGATGTCGGGCGGCAGGCTCTCGATGACTTCGATAATCG
>JBARIB010000998.1:0-2296 GCA_049799535.1 Allostellaceae bacterium
CGGGAGAGAGCCAGGTTCAGATTATTCGCGCACGGCACTCGCCAAAGCCGATCGAAACGACACCCTGTTTCTGGCAATGGGCGCGGAAGATGACTTCGTCGCCTTTCTCGAGGAAGGTGCGGGTCTCCCCCGAGGAGAGCGATATCTTCCGCTGGCCGTCAGCGCTCAGCTCCATCAAGCTGCCGTAACCCTCTTGCGTCGGGCCGGATATCGTGCCGGTTCCGAACAGATCACCGGGCATGAGATTGCAGCCGCCGCAGGTGTGATGCGCCACCAATTGCGCGACCGTCCAATAGAGATCGGTGGTGTTGCTGACCGACATCCGATGCGGCGGCAGACCTTTTGCCCTCATGTCCTCGGTCAGCAGGAAGGCTTCGAGCCGGATGTCAAAAGCGCCGGCCTGCTGGTCGCTATCGTCCCAGAGATAGGGCAAAGGCTTCGGGTCGCTGGCCGGCCGCGGCGGCTGCGCGACACGGAACGGGGCCAGTGCCTCGGCCGTGACGATCCAAGGCGCGACGGTCGTGCCGAAATTTTTCGCGAGAAACGGCCCCAGCGGCTGCGATTCCCAACCCTGCACATCACGCGCCGACCAGTCATTGACGAGGCCGAGACCGAACACATGATCTCCGGCCTCGGCGATCGGGATCGGCTCCCCCAGCTCGCTGCCGGGGCCGATCCAGACGGCGAGCTCGAGCTCGTAATCGAGCTTCTGCGACGGCCCAAAGTTCGGCGCGTCCTCGTTGACCGCCTTGCGTTGACCGCTCGGACGGCGGATCGGCACGCCGGAGGGCCGCACCGAAGAGGCCCGGCTGTGATAGGCGACCGGAACGTATTTGTAGTTCGGGTTGAGGGGATTGTTGGGATCGCGCCGCATGCCGCCGTTTCTGGCATGGTGGATCCCGGCAAAGAAATCGGTGAAGCTGCCGATCGCCGCCGGCAGGTGCATTGTGCATTCGGCGGCATTGTCCAGCAGGCGCGATGCAAGGCCTTCGAGCTTCGTCCGGTCGGGGTTGGCGACGGAAAGCAGCTCCGAGACCCGCCGCCGCAGCGCAAGACGCGAAGCTTTGCCGAGCGCCATCAACGGGTTCAAAGCCGGACCGGCCGCCGCCTCGGCAGCCTGCGCGGCTTCACCCGCGAACAGCCCCGCTTCCAGCGCGGCGCGCAAATCAAAGATTTTGTCGCCGATGGCGACGCCGCCCCGCGGTGCCCCACCCGCTGCGGGGCTGAATATTCCGAGCGGCAAGTTCTGGATCGGGAATTCGGAGTGCCCCCGCGCCGAAGCGACCCAGCTCTCACGCCGCGGGTCATGGGTCTCGTCGGTGATGGTCATGGCTATCCACCCTGCCAGTTGAGCGCGCCCGCTACGATCATCCTCCATTCCCGCCGAGAAAGGCGAGAGACAAGAGCGCGAGCTAGGACCGGCGCGTAACTTCCGCGCGGAGGGGTGTTGCCAGGGGCTGGGCCGTAGCGCCGGCGGGGCGACGTAGGGCGATAAGGCCAAAAACCAGGGCAAGCGCGAGCGAAATGCCAACGACCGCAACCATCGGCGCGGGCGAATCCTGCGGCAGCTGGCCGACAATGAAGGTGCCGAGCGCTGCGACCATCATTTGCAGGAATCCGAGCAGCCCGGAGGCGGCGCCGGCAATCCGCGGGTAGGCGCTCAGCGAGGCGGCGATACCGGGGGGCTGGCTGAGACCGTTGCCTATCGAGCTGAACGCCATAGGCACGAAGAGAGCCCAAGGTGTCAATTCGACGAAGCACCACACCGCCAGCATTACCCCCGAGAGCAGCGAAAGCACGAGGCCGATCACATAAAGGCGGATGCTGCCGGCCCGGACCGAGAGCCGGGTGACGCCGGCATTCCCGAGGATGTAGGCGGCCATCGGCAACAGGATCATCAGTCCATAGGTGCTCGGCGGCTCATGTAGGACTTTAGACAAAAGGTAAGGTGCGCTTGCTAAAAATGAGAACCAGGAGGCGCTGGTAAATGCGGTTGCGAAGGCGAAGCCGAGGAAGGCCGGCGAGCGCATCAGCAGGATGAAGGATCCAATCATTCCCGCGAGGTTTACCGCTGCGGGGCTGGTGTGGGTCTCCTTGAGCTTGGTCACGGCGAGGAGCGCCATCATCGCGCCGCCAGCGCCGAGGACCGCAAAATTGGCACGCCAGCCCACCCATTCGGCGAGATAGGCCCCGATTGCGGGAGATATCGAGGGCGCCAAGCTCGTGGCCATCGTAATCGCTGCGATGGCTCCGGCCGAGCGCTCGCGATCGAAGACGTCGCGCACAATCGCACGTC
>JBARIB010000999.1:0-9035 GCA_049799535.1 Allostellaceae bacterium
GACCCCCTGCATGAAGGTCGCCAGCATGATCGAGACCGTGATCGCGCCCCGGTTGCCAACCGGGGCGCGGGTCTCGTCGCTCACCGCTCCGCTGCGCGTGTGGTCGGACCGCTCAGCCAAGTGAACAGCCCCTCGACCCGGTCGAGCCAGGGCCGGCGATAGCGGGTGTCGACTTCGACGGTCGCACTGAGCCCGGCATGCAACGGTGCGCTCGGGTCCGGTCGCTCGAGGCTGAGGCGCACCGGCAGACGCTGCACCACCTTCACCCAATTGCCGGTCGCATTCTCGGCCGGCAGTAGCGAGAAGGTCAGCCCGGTGCCAGGGCTGAGGCTCTCCACTTTGGCGTGGAAGGCAGTGTCGGGATAGGCATCAACCTCGACCGTTGCATCCTGGCCAGCCCGCATATGGGTGAGCTCGGTCTCCTTGAAATTGGCCTCGACCCAGAGCCGGTCGGTCGACATCAATGAAAACAGGGGCGTTCCGGAATTGACATAGTCGCCGACCTGAAGCTGCTCGACCTTGGTGACAATCCCGTTCTCCGGCGCGTGGATTTCGGTATAGGAAAGATTGAGCTCGGCCCGATCGAGGGCGGCTTGCGCGTGCTGCACCATCGGGTGTTGCTCAAGCGGAAGATCGGGGTCGCCACCGATGTTGGCGAGGGCGACGGCGACATCTTGCTGCTTCGAGGCAAGTAGCTGGCGGCCGTTTTCAAAGGCCTGCCTGGCCTGATCGAATTGCTGCTGCGAGGCGGTGCCGGACGCCAGCAGCCGTTTTTGCCGTTCGAATTCGCGCTCCTGATAGTCTGCAGTAGCCTCTGCAGCCCTGGCGTCGGCCCGTTTCTGGTGATAGGTCGCCTTCAGCGCGTGAACCTGGTAGCGCACGGTGGCGAGCTGCGCTTTGGCCTCATCGACGGCGATGCGGAACGGTCGCGGATCCAACCGAAAGAGCACTTGGCCGCGATTTACATGCTCATTGTCTTTGACATCGACTTCGATGACCCGCCCGGACACATCGGTGCTGATCGCGACACGCGCGGCCTGGACGTAGGCATCGTCGGTCGATATGTAGCGGCCGGTCGTCAGGAACCAGTAGCCGGCAGCCAGCAGGACAACGATCGGCCCCGCCAACATCAGCGGCAGGCGCAACCTCTGGCGCAATGGACGGCGCCGCACTCCGGCCGCCGGCCGGCTGTCATGCGGCGCGCGCAGATTGCCGATAGCCGCGGTGTCGCTTTCGGCTGAACTCGTCACGGGCGCTCTCCGACCGACGACAAGCGTGCATCGGCTTGCGAAACGCCGACAACCGGAGCGCTGTCGGACTCCTCGAGATCGGCGAGCTCGGCAGCTTCAAGCGGCGGAATGCGCTCCGAAAGATTGGCATGCACGCGCCCCAGCAGCTCGATCAGCCGACGTCCTTCCTCGCGCGAAAGCCCGGCAAAGGCTTCGGTGCGCACCTCGTTCGAAAGGGCGAGGATGCGGGCGAGAATCGGCCGCGCCTTGTCGGTCAGCACGAGGCGACGGGCGCGGCGATCGCCTGGTTGGGGCTTCCGCTCGATCCAACCGTCTTCCTCCATGCGGTCGAGCTGCCGCACAAGGGTCATTGGCTTGATTTCGAGCAGATCGGCGAGGCCGGCCTGATTTATCCCCTCGTTACGGGCGAGATAGCCCAACACCCGGCACTGACCTCGCGTCAGGCGGAGGAACAACAATGCGCGTTGATTGAAGCGGCGCCCGAACAGGCGCGCGACGTCGTGAACAAGAAATCCGAAACTGCGGTCGAGGTCCATGTGGCTGCCGATCGAAACAACTACGTCAAGGTGATAATAAGCTATGATATCAAAATCAAGCCGCATCTGCCGCGACGGAAATCGCGCGGCTGGTAAGCGGGATTTCGATGGCTCGTCAGCCGGGCGTCCGCGCTAACCAGGGCGCAATGCCGGGCGCGCTCGGCGGACGAGCAGCAACAGCGGGATTAGCAGCAATACGATCAGCATCATCAACGCGAAATCGTTGATATAAGCCACCATCGCCGCTTGCCGCGTGACCTCGGCGTTGAGCGCGGCAATGCCGGAGGGGTTCGTCAGGCTGAACGGCGGCGCCAATACGGGCAACTGGGCGAGGGGATTGTCCGGCCGCAACTGCTCGATCAGCCGCGAATGCACGATCTGGGTGTTCTGGATCAGCAACGCCTCGAAGATCGAGATGCCGATGCTGCCGCCGAGATTGCGCATCAGGCTGCGCATCGCCGTCCCCTGGGTCAGGATGTGCCGCGGCAGACCCGACAGCGCGAGCGTATTGAGCGGGACAAAGGTGCAGCCGAGCCCGAAGCCCTGCAAAAGCCCCGACGTAATTACTGGCGCCACGCCCATCTGCAGCGAGAACCCGGTCATCTGCCAGAGCGAAGCGACGGTCAGCAGAAACCCGGTCAGGATCAGCAGCCGATTGTCGACACGGTTGATCAAGCGCCCGACGACAAACATCGCGACCATCGTCCCGATGCCGCGCGGCGCGGTGACCAAGCCGGTCGTAAAAACCGGGTAATTCATCAGCGACTGCAGCATCGTCGGCAACAGCGCCAAGGTGCCGCTGAGAATGCCGCCGACAAAAAACATCAGGACTGTGCCCGCCATGAAATTGGGGCTCTTCATCAGATCGAGGTTGATGAACGACCGGTCGGTCGCCGTGGCAGTGTGAACGATGAAGAGATAAAAGCAGACACCCGAAACAGCCGCCGTGACCCAGATTTCTGTCGAGTCGAACCAGTCTTTGAGCTGGCCGCGGTCGAGCATCATTTGCAACGCGCCGACGGCGATGCTCAACGTCACGAAACCGAAGAAGTCGAAGGCCTCGCGATGGGTGTGCCGCGTCTCGCGGATAAAAATCATTATACCGAGGCTGGCGATCACGCCGACCGGCAGGTTGATGTAGAAGATCCAGCGCCAGCTGTAATCCTGGGTCAGCCAGCCGCCCAGCATCGGCCCAAAGATCGGCCCGAGCATGACCCCCATGCCCCAGATCGCGACCGCCTGGCCGTGCCGCTCCGGCGGGTTGATCTGCATCAACACCGCTTGGGACAGCGGAACCAGCCCGGCGCCGCACGCGCCTTGCAACAGGCGGTAGATCACCAACTCGGTGAGGTTGGTGGCGCTGCCGCACAAGGCCGAGGCCAGAGTGAAACCCGCCACGGAGAATAAAAATACGTATTTGATGCCGAGACGGCCGGCGAGCCAGCCGGTCAGCGGCGTCATGATCGCCACCGCGATGATGTACGAGGTCAAAACCCAGGTGATCTGGTCCTGCGCCGCCGAGAGGCTGCCCTGAATGTGCGGCAGTGCGACATTGGCGATCGTGTTGTCGACGCCTTGCATGATCGTCGCCAGCATGATCGAAGCCGTGATCATCCCCCGGTTCGCCACCGGGGCGCGCGCCGCACTCCTCACCGATTTCGCCTACCCGCTCACCGCAAGAACTAAAGCGTGCTGATAATAAGCTGCGCAGACGAGTTTCCGCAAACGACAAACGGGAGCGGCTGATTGTCGAAAATTCGATAGCTGCAAGAGTTGCCAGGCTGCCAGCAAAACACTTGCGGCCTGCGGCGCGGTCTTGCGAGATCCGAGGTTGCCGAGGGCGGGGACCTCGGAAGTTCATTGCCTCGTCGAGGGGGCTGCGGCAATCCTTCGGGTCTTCGACTACGAAGCCATTGCTGCCGAAGAATTTTCGCCGTCTCTCAAGGCGAGCGTACCTTCACCTCGCTTAGGACATTGGGCAATGCTGCGAAGCGCTGGTCGAAGCTGACGAAAGCTTCGCAGCCCTCGGCCTTCACGAGATGCAACCTATCGGCGAAGTCTAACCCGCACCGCATCCCTTCCAATGACTTGGCAGTCGAAGCGGGATCCTCCAATGTGACGCGGGGAGGTCCCGCGAAGGGCGCTCAGAGCCGCAACGATTCGATCGCGGCTGAACCGCTAACCGCTTCGCGGCACCCACTCGCTCTCACGCAGAACAGTCGTGCAGACATAGATATCTTCGCCGCCGATCAGCGCACTCGCCAGTGAGTCCAATCCTACCTGGATGAATTCAAACTCCGTTTTCAACCGCCGGAGCACCCGGCATCCAGCATTCCGATCCCTCTTTGGCATCGTCGTCGCGCACCAGCTTCGCCGCTACAAATTGTTGATCTCACCGTAAGCAAGCGCATAAGGGTCTTTCCGAAATCATGCGAACTCGCCCACCCGACGGTCCGCCACCACCATCGGATATTGCTTAATGTTCATCGATCTTCGGGTCATCCCGGACGGCACGGACATCACCACCGAGATCTGCATTGTCGGCGCCGGGGCCGCCGGCATCACGCTCGCCCGGGAACTCAACGGGTCCGGGTTAACCTGTGTTCTACTCGAAAGCGGCGGGACGGAGTTCGATAGCAATACACAGGAACTCTACGCCGGCGACAATATCGGACGGCCCTTCCTTGATCTGACCACCTGTCGGCTTCGCTATTTCGGTGGAACCACGAATCACTGGAGCGGGTGGTGCCTACCCCTTGATTCGATAGATTTCGAGAAGCGCGAAGGTCTGCCATATAGAGGCTGGCCCATCGGACGCTTTGGGCTGTATCGGTGGTACCGGCGGGCACAAGATGTGTGCCAGATTGGACCGTTCGATTACGCGCCAGACCACTGGGGCGTCGTGCAGACCAAACTGCCAGCACCTTTCCGGGGCCCGCATTTCATCCCGCGGATCGCGCAGCTGAGTCCCCCGACGCGGTTCGGCTCTGCCTACGGGCCCGAGCTCCGCTCTTCTTCCAACATCACCGTGTATTTGCAGGCAAACGCCTGCAGATTCGAAATCAACGACGCCGGAAGCGAAGTGGAGTCGCTGACAGTGCGCACCCTGTCGGGTCGAGGCTTCAAGGTTATTGCGAAAATCTTTGTCGTGGCTGCCGGGGGGATCGAAAACGCCAGACTATTGCTCGCCTCCGGCCAGATAGAGGGGCAGGGGGTCGGTGACGGCCGCGATCTCATCGGACACTTTTTCATGACTCACATCTGTTTTTGGGCGGGACTGCTTGCCGTCACTGATCCTCCCACGGACTTTTACTTCGACCCCGGTTACTTTAGGACCTATCGGGGCGGCGACATGCCCCGGGCATTCGTGCCGTTTGTGGGCTTGTCCGAGGAGACGATGCGACAGCGTCACCTGCCCAACATCAAGCTGCTATGGAAATATGAGAGCCCCGGAGCAGCCGGCGCAGGCGGGACGCTTACAGACTTCCACTCGATCCTACACGACGTCGAGGGTCGACCCCAATATGTCAACAGCAAGGTGTTCAGCCGCGAAGGCGTCCCGGTGACGGGGCCAAAGCTCTTCCTCAACTTGGAGCCGGTGCCGAACCCGGACAGTTGCATTCGGCTAGGCCAGGAGCGGGACGCGATCGGCATGCGCAAGGTGGTCGTGGACTGGAACCCTACCGCCGAGGACAAGCGCAATGGCGCGGCGATCCTGCGGCTTCTGGGTGCCGAGATCGCACGCACCGGATTCGGCCGGCTGCGTTCGTTCCTGGAAGACGGCGACGACGCGGAATGGCCAGAGGATATGTACGGTGACCAGCACCATATCGGAACGACCCGCATGCACCCCGAGCCCTCCCTTGGCGTAGTGAACGAAGATTGCCGGGTTCATGGGGTCGCAAACCTGTATGTCGCTGGCAGCTCTGTCTTCCCCACGGCCGGCGCCGCCAATCCCACCCTTACGATCACGGCCTTGGCGCTGCGCCTGGCGGATCACCTAAAGGAGAAGCTTCGATGAGCCGGTCGCCATGGCTTCGGCGGCGTGGGCTCCTCGCTGCCGTGGCCTGGAGCATCATGTCGATGTGGGGCTCCGGTTCCCAAGCTGATCCACCATCGCAAAATGCACGTGAGCGCGTGCGCAAGAAACTCGTTTCGCTGCTCCACGAGCCAGAACGCGCGCGAAAAGTGGGAATGGTCTATCTGCAATCGCCGTCGGGCCGACTCGCGCCGCCTCTTGGGTTGGCCGAAACTGTGCTTGCTGAACTTGGGCCGGATGCCAGCAACGAAGCCATCCGGCAGTACATCGTGGCGCGCATCCGGCGGGAGCTTCAGGACGCACAGTTGATGAGTCTCGACGGCTGGATAATGTCGCCGATCGAAGCTCAACTTTGCGGGCTCGCGGCGGCGGGCAGGACGCCGTAATCCAGGGATGCCCCGCGCGCCGGGCCTGCGCAACAGCGCTGCGGGGCGGAGTTAGCCGCCGGGCACCCACTTCTCGCCGGATCGCACGAGTGGCGCGACCTCGACCGGAAATTCGTTGTCGACCGAATATTCGTAGCAGCGGATGCGCTGGGCTTCGGGATAGGCCGCCGCAATCGCGGCGAGCGCGTGGGCCAGCGTGTCGAAGTCGCCAGTGTATTGCACCCGGCTGTTCCACACCCCGCGCCATGACCAGCCTAACCGCCCAATCGGGGCCTCGTTGGTCTCGGGCACGCGGTCGATATAGGCGGTGATCTCGATATCGACCGGCCCCGACTCGCGCGTCTCGTCGCGGGTAGCCTCGACTCGAAATGTTTCGTAAGCCATCGCCCCAGTCTACGCACTCCCGGCACATGACGAAACAATGGTAGTGGCGGTCGCTTCCCCGGCGTCCCCCCGCGGCGCGAGCGTTCGCAGGGCAATCATGCTGGCTGTTTTTGCTGTTTTCTGCAGCGAAATAACAGCCAGGAAGATAACAAAGGAAGAAGCATTTAGGAAATCACGCTACCCACAAAATGCGCTGTGCAACATCACCTAAGTCTAGCATATCACGAAACCCAAATATTTTGCAATTTAAGACTGCTAAAATGACAAGAAACCGATCGCGTTCCTGGGCGGCTCGCTGGATGATCTTCGGCACTTCCCCGCGGACGCCCGGCGGGAAGCGGGATACCAATTGGATCGAGTACAGCGAGGAATCGACCCTGATGATTGCAGGCCGCTGCCGTCGATTGGCGCCGGACTTCGCGAGATCCGCGTTCGCGAGCGCGCCGGCCCCTTCAGAGTAATCTATGTCGCCTCCTATCGGCTAGAAAACGACCCGCGGTTTCTGCGCCGCGTCGAGCAGTCGCGAAAGAACCTACGGGCAGAACGCAGCGTTCGTATTGAGGATCTCGAGAGCGCTGCGTTCGATGGCCTATGCGGCGTCCCGGACGATGATATCAAGACATTTGCCCATAGTCCTGAGCGCTCGATCGATCTGCTCGAACTTGGAGGGATGACGAAGATCAAAGAGGCGATCAACCTGTGGACCGTGCCACCCGAGGAGACGGCCTATCGCTGCCTTTGTCATACCCCTAACACGCGCTTCCTGGTACAACTTCACCTTCGCCGAAGTCAGCGGCGGCAAGGTCACGCAACGGCGACCACGCGGTGGAGATGGCGGCGGGATATCCTGGCGCCGTGCGATTCGAGCGGCCAATGCTTCCTCTATCGCATCAGAAGCGCGCTGAAGCGCGTCCTCTAAATCGTCGCCAAAAGTGGTCACCTCGGGCAGATCGGGGCAAACGACAAGAAGAGTGCCGTTGTCGTCAGTCTCCAAGACGATGGGATAAATCACGTTACCACTCCAAACCGAGATCCTTCTTGATCTTGTTCACAAGGCTGGTACCCAGTTCTCTCTTCCCGCCGTGCATGGGGAGCTGAGATTTTCTCTCTCCATAGATAACGGTGAGATGGCCGCTACCGCCCTTGTGGTTCTCGAAGGTGCACCCTTGCTTGGCCAGCAAGCGTTTCAGTTCACCGGCGTTCACGAGCGACACATAGCGGTTATTATCGACGATCGCAACAAAAATGTTGTGCCTGGCTTTCGAAGTCCGGCAGACGGCAGCGATCCTATGCGGCCCGCGATTGATTTTGAGTTACGGGTTAGCGGCCCGGCGGGAAGCGGATACCAACTGGATCGGGTACAGCGAGCGCTCGACTCCGATGAATCGAGGCCGATGCCGTCAATCGGCGCTGGAGTTCGCGAGATCCGCGTTCGCGAGCGCGCGGCGCCTTCAGAGTAATCTATGTCGCCTCGATCGCGGACGTGGTCTACGTGCTTCACGCGTTCCAGAAGAAGACGCGGCAAACGGCGAAACGGGATGTGGATTTGGCGGCGTCGCGGTTGCGGGAACAGATGGCGAGGATGCGATGACCCTCAATGTCTTTGAAAGCGTGTGGGATGCATTGGAGGACACCCCGACCGAAGCGGAGAACATGAAGCTCCGGTCGAGCCTGATGATCGCGCTCAACGAGGCCGTGTCGGCATGGCATGCGACCAACTGGAGGCCGCGCGACGCCTCGGCGTGACTCAGCCTCGCCTGAACGATCTGTTGCGCGGCCGTGTCGGCAAGTTTAGCCTTGATGCTCTCGTGCCGCTCGCCGCCCGCGCCGGCCTAGCGGTCCATATGGAAATCACACTGGCCGCATAGCCCAGCCGCGCCGGCATCGCGAACCCGAGCCAGATGATCTATCCGGCTCGAGCGTCGAAATCCTGGCGACCGCGATCATATCGGAAGCCGACGCAGGGCTCGAGGGCAGATTTTCGCCATCTGGTCAAGGCGCCCGCACGTTCACTTCGCTCAGCCCATTTGCGATCGCCGCGAACCGCTGGTCGAAGCTGACGAAGGCTTCGCAACCCTCCGCCTTTGCGAGGTGGAGCGCATCGGCGAAATCCATTCCGCTCCGCATCCATTCCAATGCCTTGGCAGCCGAGGCAGGGTCCTCCAATGTGACGCGCGGCAGTCCCGCGAAGGCACTCAGAGCAGCAATAATTTGATCGCGGTTGAACCGATAACCGCGTCGCAACACCCAGTCGGTTTCGAGCAGAACGGTCGTGCAGACAAACACATCCTCGCCGTGGATCAGCGCACTCGCCTTCGCGAACTGCTCCGGATGGTCGGCGGTCAGATAGCGGACGATAATATTAGTATCGACCGCGAGCACGGCGCCGCTTTACTTCGGCAGTTATGGCCTCGTCCATCTCTCCCATCGTCTTCGGCGG
>JBARIB010001000.1:0-3279 GCA_049799535.1 Allostellaceae bacterium
GGATTATCAGCTGGTCATTTGTCGCCATAAGCGGACTGGTTCGGTTGGAAAGTGAAGCAAAGCTCCACTTCCCCAGCACGCACGGTCCAAATTGGAAGGCCAGTGTCTCTTGCGCTTCTTCCCAAAGCTCATGCATGCTCGTCATGCTGTGATCGTTCCAGCAAAAGAATATATCCTTTCGCAGCTACGAAGGGGACGCGGTAGTAGCTGCATTTCATGAATAGGCTTCCTTCACGTCGCTTTTTTCACAAGTGCAGTGTCTGCACGCCGTCGGCGCAAGATCCAGCCCGCCACTTCCGCTCCATCCCCGATGACCGGGCTGCCGAATGCGAGCAATGCGGCACCGTAAGCGATTGCGCCGGTAGCCGATAAAATCAGCAGCCTGACGAGTGGCGCGTCGGGCCGTTCTACTGATGCAACCTGTCGCAGCAGCAGCACCACCGCGGCCATTAGTGCGGTGGCGGCGAGTATCGGCCATAGCGACGACCACAGCTCCCAAATATCTGCTTTTATTTCGGCCAGCGCCTCCTTCGCCATAAAAGCCATCACCGCGCAATAGACCGGCGTTGCGAACAGTACAGTGCCCATTGCCCCGTTCCACAAGGCACCCAGCACCGCGGCAGCCGGCGCGAGGATCAGCAACGCGGCGCAATACCAAAACAGAAACCTCTCGCGGCGTCGCGCAAACAGCACCGGCGGCAGCAACACGTCGATCGCGCGCACGGCAGCGTAAAGACACAGCAGGCGCAGCACGGGCACCGCAGGCAGCCATTTCGGCCCAAGCAGCACAACGACCAATTCTTCGGCGACGAGCGCCATCCCAGCCGAGACCGGCAACGCGATAGCGGCCGTGAGCCGTACGGCCCGATAAAAGGCCGTCCGCATCGCATCGATGTCCTTCTGCAGCTCGGCCATTATCGGCGCGCTCAACATATTGACGACAGTGGAGATCTTGCTGCCTGGCAGCAGTGCGATCTCCTCGGCCATCGAGTAGAGCCCGACTGTAGTCACTTGGCCGGTGACCTTGCCGATCGCCAAAGTATTCCCCCACTCACGCAGCGCCCACATAACCTTAATCCCGAGGGTCGCCAGACTGAAGCTCAGGACCTCGTTAACCCGATCTCCGCCAAGGCGAAAGCGGGGCCACCATGGCGCAAACGCAAACGTGGCGATTGTGCGCACGGCGGGGTTTAGAAGTGCGCCGACAACCAGCGCCCATACCCCCATTCCCGCTACCGCGCAGCCGAATGTCGCTGGCAGGCTCGCCAAACTGCCTAAGATCTCGGCCTGCGACACGCGGTCGAGCGCCAATCCTTTGCGCAGCAGGCTATCGGAGACTACCCGGCAGGCCGTCAATGGCAGAACCAAAGACAAGACGGGTAGAATCTCGGCGAGAGCCGGAGCCGCAAACCACCGGGCGATTGCCGGTGCCGCGAGAGAGAGGACCGCGCTACACGCGACGGCGAGCGTCACCGTTATCCAAAAGCAGGTATCGATTTCCCGCCTATCCAGATCGCGAAACTGGATGATGGCGCTCCCTAAGCCCATTTCGGCGAGCATGCTGGCCATTCCAGTCCAAAAGCCGGCGAGCGCCATCACGCCGTAATCGGCGGGGACCAAAATGCGCGCGACGAGCAAAGTAGTGGCGAAAGTCAGGAGCTGCAACGCGCCGCGCGACCAGGTAATCCAGAACATCGAGTGGGCGACGCGGGCCCGCAGCGATGGGGCCTCAGACACCGCCGTTAAGCCCCGCGCGACGGCGTTTTGATGCGGGATTTAGCATCGAGAGCGAGGGAGGTTGCAAATAAATCACTTTCACGAAGATCAGTGGCAATGGGCGGAAGAATCTTAACCAAGAGCCGTCGAGACGTGCTCCTGCTCTCTTTTCGTTCCATAAAATAGAAACCATCCGCCCAGCCGAGCAAAGGTTTGGATGCCAAGGAACCCCAGAAGCTCGCTGGGGTTGTTTCGGCTCCATCGCAAACTGCGCAGATAGCTGCTGATACGGCGGTCGGGGATAACCGGCCGGGGTATCTTATGAACGGCTTCGATCTCGATCAGCGCGCCGTACCGGGCCTCCACCTCACCCGTGGTATTGAAAAAGCGAACATGGCCCGGCCAGTCGAAATTGGGCACCGAGCAAATACAGGTCGCGCCATCCCGCCATAGCCGGATTACATCGAGATCGCAGTCGACATGTTCCAGCACCTCGGTGCACACGATCGTATCGTAATCATCGGCATAAGAACCGGGGTCGAGTGCGTTTCCCACCGAAAACAGGCCGGGGCGTCCGGTGCGAGTGCCGGCATTACCGATTGCCTCCGAACTGAAATCAAAGCCGTGATAAATCCCGCGGTGCTCTTTCAGAATCAGCTCCGCCAAGAAGCCGCTGCCGCAGCCAACCTCGAGAATCGAACGGCTGCCTCGTTCGCGCAGTTTCTCTATCACTTTCCGGAAAAGCGCATCATATCGCGTCCGCGTCGTGGCCAAATCTGTGCCCGCGTGCATGCGATCGTAAAACTCCGGACCCTCTTGTTGCATGTTGCGCTCCGAAATCGCGGCCGCTACCTGGTCGCGGTTTACTTCCGCGAGCCGAACGGGCGCACGGGTCGGACACAACAGCGTGTCCCACGATACGGGAGTCGGCGCGCGCTCCATTCGCGGCGTTTCTCAGACCCCAACTGCAGCAGCCGCTCGTCCCGGCCAGCAGCCTAAGATCTATCCCGATCACAAAAATATTCTAAACGGAACTCGAAATTGCGACCATCGAGGCGCGCAGGGAACTCGCGCTGCAACCGCCTCGCCCGCTCCAACGAGGGTAAACCAAAGGTCCTGGGCGCTTACGAGACAGCTTCTGCGATCGCGCGCAGTGCCTCCGGCATCGCGCCGGCTAGCAGCAATGAGCCGACCCGGTGGTCCTTCGCAAGCTCCTTCCAGGCTTCGAGACGATCCCTGACCCGCTCCTTCGGCCCGACCAGCGAGGTTTCGTCGATCAGCGCATCCGGCACCGCCGCCTCTGCCTCCTTGCGCCGGCCCGCGAGGTAGTGGTCCTGGATTTCAGTCGCGGCCGCCTCGTATCCGAAGCGCCGCGCCAGATTGTTGTAGTAATTCTTCGAGCGCGCCCCCATGCCGCCGATGTAGAGCGCGAGCTGCGTGTCAATGCCGGAGTAATTTTCCCCCGTTTGGGCGAGGTAATTTTCCCCAGCCGCCGCGGCGCAATCAGGCGATGGCAGGTTGGGCCGGTTGTTGCTTTGGCGGGCGGCCACGTCGGCGCGGAGG
>JBARIB010001001.1:0-2834 GCA_049799535.1 Allostellaceae bacterium
CTCTTGCGACGGCGCCACGGCCCCACCAGACTGTGCCATCCGCTAAGACGAGCGCGGCGTTGCAATCGGGCGGTCGCGGGGTCGGGTCGCGCATCCGGGAGATCCTGCGGGCAGCCCCGATCTGCCCGGACCGCACGGCGCGATCGAAGGCGAATAGCAGAGCCGTTAGGAAATAGCTAATCGAGTTGGCGGCGTCAACCTACCCTCCGCTAAACGCAATTGTTTTCAACCAATTAGAGCGCGATGCGCGGAATTGCTGCGCGTGAGAAAACACGTTAGGCTTAAACATTCGACGTAATGGGGGAGGGGGCCAATGCTGCGTCAGGTCTTCACCGACCGGCTAAAGGAGGCGATGAAGGCCAGGGACCGCCGCACGATTTCGGCTGTCCGGCTGATCCTTGCCGCCTTAAAGGACCGAGACATCACGGCGCGCGGACAAGGGAACCCGGAGGGCATCTCCGAAGGAGAGATCGGCCGACTGCTGCAAACAATGGTGAAGCAGCGCCGCGAATCGATCACCCTCTATGAAAAGGGCAACCGCGCCGATCTGGCCGAGCAGGAGCGCGAGGAGATCGCCGTGATCGAAAGCTTTCAGCCGCGCCAACTCGACGAAAGCGAGATCGAAGCGGCAGCCAGAGCGGCAATCAGCGAGACCGGCGCGGAAAGTATTCGGGACATCGGCAAGGTCATGGCGGCGTTGAAAGAGCGCCACTCCGGCACGATTGATCTGGGCCGAGCGGGCGCGATCGTCAGAAGGCTCTTGGGCTGAGTCCGAAATTGCCTGCAAGCATCTGCCATTTCAGCTATTCCGCCCGCCGCGGCTCCAGAAAGCCAGGCTTCGGGGGTCCGGCATAGATGGCCTTGCCACCAGGCTTTATCGACGAGCTACGCGGCCGGATCTCACTTTCCGGTCTCATTGGCCGCAGCGTCAGGCTGGTCCGCCGCGGGCGCGAATTCGTCGGACTTTGCCCGTTTCATCATGAAAAGACGCCCTCCTTTTATGTCGTCGAAGACAAGGCCTTCTTCCATTGCTTCGGCTGCGGTGCTCATGGTGACGTCATCGGCTTCGTCATGCGGGCGGACAATCTCGACTTTATCGAGGCTGTCGAGAAGCTTGCGGGAGAAGTCGGGCTGCCAGTCCCGCAGGCGACGCCGCAGGAGCGGGAGCGGGCTCAGCGGCAGAAGACGTTGCTCGAGGCGACCGAGGCGGCTGCCGCCTTTTATGAGGCTCAGTTGTGGGGGCCCGCGGGAGGCCGTGCTCGCGAATACCTGCAAGCCCGCGGGGTCGATCCAGCGACGATCCGCCGCTTCCGACTCGGCTGGGCGCCAGAGGACCGGCAAGCGCTGAGACGGCGCCTCGCCGCTGATTTCCCGGACGCAATGCTGATCGAGGCCGGATTGATGCGCCCAGCGGGGGAGGCCGGCGAAACATATGACTACTTCCGCGCCCGTGTGATGTTTCCGATCGGCGACCGGGCCGGCCGCATCATTGCCTTTGGTGGTCGGGTGCTCGGTGATGGGCAGCCCAAATATCTGAATTCCCCGGACAGTGCGCTCTTCGAAAAGGGCCGCGTGCTGTTCGGCTGGTCGGCGGCGCGGGCCGGTGACATGCAAAATGCGGAAGCAGGTGAACCCGGCGTCATCGTCACCGAAGGCTATATGGACGTGATTGCGCTGCACCGCGCCGGGTTCGCTAAGGCGGTGGCGCCGCTCGGGACCGCTTTGACCGAATTCCAATTGCAGGAGCTTTGGCGACTGGCTCCCGAGCCGATCCTCTGCTTCGATGGCGATGCGGCGGGACGGCGGGCTGCGCTTCGCGCGCTTCATCGGGCGCTTCCGCTGTTGCGCCCCGGCTACAGCTTGCGATTTGCGACTCTGCCCGCCGGCGAAGATCCCGATTCGATAGTTCGCGCAGCAGGCCGGCCTGCTTTTGAGCAAGTCCTCGCCGGCGCCCGACCTCTTGCGGATGTGCTCTGGGAATCTGAAGTGCGCGGGAGTCCGCGCGATACGCCAGAGCGGCTTGCCGGGATTCGCGCCCGGCTGTTGGCGCATGTGGAGACGATTTCGGACCGGACGGTCCGTGACGAGTTCAGGACACTGTTCAGATCACTCTGCGATCCTTGGCTGACGCGACGGAAGGGTCTGCGTGCGGCGGGCGCGGCGGGTATCCACGACGGACCGCCGCCGCCGCCGCGCGCCGGAGAAAGAGTACAGCGCGAGAATCTATTCCGAATTCTTCTTCATTTTCCCTGGTTGGTCGATGAAGTCGCGGAAGAGCTTTCGGCGCTTGAGATTCCGGAGCCTGAGCTCGAAGCACTCAGACATAAGATTTTAGGGGCCGATGCTGCAGAATCGGGACTTGACGCTGGTGCGCTCCAGCAACACCTTGTGCAACACGGGCTTGCGGCGACCGTTGACAGATTGCTTTTGCCTTCGGTCGATACACCTTTCCTGGTTCGGTGCTCCGACCCGGCTTCGACGCGCGGGGAGTGGGCTCGCGTGGTCAGGATGCTTGCGGGAGGCGATCGCTGCGCTTTGGCCGAGGCCACAAACAACCTCGTCAGCGATGTCTCCTCGGAGAGCTGGGAGCGCTTCCTGGCTGCCAGAGAGAGAGCCTTGCAGGAGCGTACCATCGGTGAGGAACAGACCTGACCTGTTGCTATCCTCGCCGGAATTGGTCGGCAGCCCAGCACCTAAACGCGCATTTATCGGCGCCCGGCTCTAGCCGGACGGTCATGGAACTTGCTTAGGGACGGTGGAATGGCGAGCAAAGCGGCAAATACGGCAGAAGTCACTGAGACTCGCGAGGAGGCGGCGGAAGCGCCATTGCTCGA
>JBARIB010001002.1:0-4330 GCA_049799535.1 Allostellaceae bacterium
CGCGGCTCCAGCCCTCCGAGTTTTGCGCGTAAGTTTTGCGCTTCTCAAAGGCGTAGCGGTCGCCGAGCAGCCGGTCGAGGCTTTCCTTCAGCAGCCGCTGCTCTTCGCTGAGGTCGAAATCCATCGACTCCTGCTCCCTGCGTTACTCGTCATGGCCGGACTCGACCCGGCCATCCGCGCCAGCGGTGCCGCAACTCGTGGATCGCCGGGTCGAGCCCGGCGATGACGATCTTACTTCATCTTCTCAGTTGGCACGAGGGTCACAGCCCCAGTATCGCCTTGGCGATGATGTTCTTCTGGATCTCGTTGGTGCCACCATAGATCGTGGTCTTGCGCCAATTGAAATAGGTTGGAGCGATCGGGCCGGCCCATTCGGGACCGATCGGCGGCTCGTTCCAACGCTCTTCATCGTCGCGTGCGGGCTGGTATGGCATCGCATAGGGGCCGACCACCTCGAGCAGGAGTTCGGTGGTGGCCTGCTGGATCTCCGAGCCCTTGATCTTGAGGATCGACGAGGCCGGGTCGGGCCTGTTGTCGGTTCGGTGGCGCTCGGCGGCGACGACGCGAAGCTGCGTCATCTCGAGCGCTTTCAGCTCGATCTCGACCGCGGCGAGCTTTTCGCGGAAGCGCTCGTCCTCAATCAGCGGCTTGTCGCCGGCGCGCTCCAATGCGGCGAGCTCTCTGATCCTTCGAATTCGCTCCTTCGAAAGGCCAACCCGCGCTATCCCGGTGCGCTCACGGCCAAGCAGGTATTTCGCATAGTCCCAGCCCTTGTTCTCCTGGCCCACCAGATTCTCGGCGGGAACCTTGACGTCGTCAAAGAACACCTCGTTGACCTCGTGCCCGCCCTCGATCGTGATGATCGGCCGAACGGTAATGCCCGGTGTGTTCATATCGATCAGCAGAAAGGAAATCCCTTCCTGCTTCTTCGCTTGCGGATCAGTGCGCACCAGGCAGAAGATCCAGTCGGCATGCTGCGCCAGGGTGGTCCACGTCTTCTGGCCATTGACGATGTAATAGCCGTTCTCGCGCCTGGCGGCGGTCCGCAACGAAGCGAGGTCCGAGCCCGCCCCCGGCTCGGAAAAACCCTGGCACCACCACACATCGAGATTGGCGATCGCCGGCAAATGCCGCTTTTTCTGCTCCACCGAGCCGAAGGCGATGATCACCGGCCCGACCATGGTGACGCCAAACCCGAGCGGCTGCGGCGCCGGCGCAAGCTGGAGCTCCTCGTGGAAGATGTACTGCTGGACCGGGGTCCACCCCGTGCCGCCCCACTCGACCGGCCAATTGGCCACCGCCCACCCCTTTTTATTCAAGGTGCGCTGCCAGGTGATGATGTCGTCCTTGGCGAGCCTTCTTCCTTCGACCAGCTTAGTCCGGATGTTGTCAGGCAGGTTGGCGCGGAAGAACGCGCGCATTTCGTCGCGGAACGCGAGCTCCTCGGGAGTTAAGCGGAGATCCATGGTGCGAACTCCTTATTTTCCTTAATTAGAGTACCCAACCCAAGTCCTGATCCCCGGGACGAGCCCGCGAAGGGGGACCTGGGCGTAGGTCAAGCCCGGGCATGACGATGCGCATCACGACCCAAATCCTCGGCCTTCGGCAGCGAGGCGCTGGATCAACAGTGCCGGCCGCACTGTCTCGTCACGCGACCTGTCGGCATAGAAAGCCAGCCGGTCCCGGATATGTGCTAGGCCTAGATGGTCGGCGTAATACATCGGACCGCCGCGCCAGACCGGCCAGCCATAACCATAGACCCAGATCACGTCGATATCGCCGGAGCGGCTGGCGATGCCTTCATCGAGAATGCGGGCCCCTTCGTTGATCATCGGCAAGATCATTCGCTCGACAATCTCCTCCTGACCGATCGGTCGGCGGTTGATACCGAGCTGCGACGAGGTGTCCAGGATGACCTTTTCGACCTCGGGATCGGGCAAAGGCGTGCGCGACCCCGGCTCATAACGGAAGTACCCCTTTCCGGTCTTCTGGCCAAAGTGCCCGGCCTCGCATAGCGCGTCTTCGATCAGAGCGCGCTCGCCCCTTCCTTTGCGGATGCGCCAGCCGACATCGAGCCCCGCTAGATCCATCATCGCGCACGGGCCCATCGGGAAGCCGAACCCGGTGCCCGCGGCATCGACCTCCTGCGGCAATGCCCCCTCTAGCAGCATTCGCTCCGTCTCGGCCGATCGGCGGGCAAGCATACGATTCCCGACAAAGCCGTAGCACACACCGACGGTGACCGGAACCTTGCCGAGTCGCCGACCGAGCGCGATGGCCGTGGCGAGGGCCTCGAACGAGGTTTGCGCGCCGCGAACGATCTCCAACAGGCGCATGACATTGGCGGGGCTGAAGAAATGCATGCCCAGGACGTCTTGCGGCCGCGACGTGGCGCGTGCGATCTCGTTAACGTCGAGGGTCGAGGTGTTGGTCGCCAGCAACGTATTTGGCTTGGCGATGCGATCGAGATCGGCGAAGACGCGCTTCTTGACGTCCATTTCTTCGAAGACGGCTTCGATCACGACATCAGCCTCACCCACCGTGTCGAATTCGGCGACGCCGGCGATGAGGCTCATGCGTCGTTCCATGTCGTCGGCGGTAAGGCCGCCGCGCGAGACGCTTGTGCGGTACGTCGCGGCCATCCGGTCGAGACCTTTTTCCAGCAAGTCGCGGCCGCTCTCCACGACCGTGACCGGGATGCCGGCATTGGCGAAGCACATCGCGATACCGCCACCCATTGTGCCGGCGCCGATCACTACGGCGCGTGCGATCGGCCGTGGTCGTGTCGTTTCCGGCATGTCGGGGACCTTCGCCGCCTCCCGCTCGGCGAAGAAGATATGGCGTTGCGCCTTCGACTGATCACCGGCGACGAGCTGCCGGAACAACTCAGCTTCGCGCCTCAATCCCTCGTCGAAGGGGAGCACGATCGCGTTGCGGACTGCCTCGACGCAGGCAGCGGGCGCTTCCCGCCCGCGCAGCCGCCGGGTCAGGTCTTCGGCGGCATCGGCAAACCCCTCCCCGATCAGCTTGTCTTCGCGGTCGCGGACGCGCGTGAGCGGGTGATGCTCCGCCACGACCCGACGCGCGAAGGCGATCGCACCCCCGGTCAAATCACCTTCGACAATCTCGTCTATGACCCCGTCCGAAAGCGCTTCGGAGGCGCCGATCGGCTCGCCGGTGACGATCATCTTCAGCGCCTTTTCCGGTCCGGTCAGGCGCGGCAATCGCTGCGTGCCGCCCGCCCCCGGCAATAGGCCGAGCTTGACTTCGGGCAACCCGACTCGGGCCCCCGGTGCCGCGACACGGAAATGGCAGGCCAGCGCCAGCTCGAAGCCGCCGCCAAGAGCAGTCCCGTGCACCGCCGCGACGACCGGCTTCGGCATTGCCTCGATCGCCGCGATGACATCGTGGAGGCTCGGAGCCTGCGGCGGCTTGCCGAAATCGGTGATATCGGCGCCGGCGAAAAAGGTTCGTCCGGCGCAGGCAATGACCACGGCCTTGAAGCTATCGTCGGCGCGTGCGCGCCGCAGCGCCTCGGCGAGCCCGGCGCGCACCTCGTGCTTCAGCGCGTTGACCGGCGGATTGTCGACGGTGACGACCGCGACCTCGCCTTTTGTGCTGAAATCGACGCTCCGATTGATGTTGCCCATGATGCTTCCCGACCGTGAGGCTCGCCGCCGAGACTAGTCCCGCCAGCCCGTGCCCTGAAGGCGGGATCAGTATCACCTCGGCTTGACTCGAATAGAAGAGGCCGGCAGGTTCGCAAGCGAAAATTGTCGAGATCGCTACAGGGAGGATGAATGCGCGGAAATTGGCCTAAATCGCCTACGTCAACCGCGTGACGCCGCTGCTCGAGGTTCGCGATGTCGCTCTGCGCTTCGGCGGCATCGTCGCGCTCGACGGTGTTTCGTTCGCGATCGAAGAGGGCGAGATCCTCGGTCTGATCGGACCGAACGGCGCCGGCAAGACCACCCTGTTCAATTGCGTCAGCCGGCTCTACACCCCCAATCGCGGCGACATCCTGTTCGAAGGCCGCTCGATGCTCCGGCGGCCGCCGCACCGCATCGCCGAGCTCGGCATCGGGCGGACCTTTCAGAACCTCGCGCTGTTCGCGCCACAATCTGTGCTCGACAATGTCCGTATCGGCGGCCATGCCCATAGCCGCAGCGACTTCGTCAGCGACACCCTGCGCCTGCCTTGGGTGCGGCGAGAGGAGGCGAGGCTGACCGACACCGCCTGGTCGCTGCTCCGCATGCTGGATCTCGTGCACGTCGCGTTGCCCCCCGCCGCCGGCCGGCCGCGCGGCACGCGCAACCGGGTCGAGCTGGCG
>JBARIB010001003.1:0-2331 GCA_049799535.1 Allostellaceae bacterium
TAAGACGGGGCGCCGCAATGGATGCCGGGCTGCACCTTGTGCCGCTTGCAGCCGTCGAGCACCTTTTTCAGCGCCGTCATCATCCATTCGTCGGGCTTGTCGCCGCCCGGCGCATAGCCGAGCGAAATCGACAAGTCCGAGGGGCCGATATAGATCGCGTCGAGCCCTGGCGTCGACAGGATCGCGTCGAGGTTGTCGAGCGCCTCCTGGGTCTCGATCATGCCAAAGGCGACGACGATGTCATTGGCCTTGGCGTGGTAGTCCGCCCCGCCGTAGAGCGAGGCGCGGATCGGCCCCGAGCTGCGATAGCCAAGCGGCGCGTAGCGCATCGAGCCGACGAACTTCTCGGCCTCGGCGCGGTTGTTGATCATCGGGCAGACGATGCCATAAGCGCCGGCGTCGAGCGCCTTCTGGATGTGCGCCGGGTCGTTCCACGGCACCCGAACCAGCGGCGTCACATTGGTGGTCGAGATGCCCTGCAGCATCGTCACCATCATCTGGTAATCGATCATGCCGTGCTGCATGTCGACAACGAGGGAGTCCCAGCCCATGCTGGCCATGACCTCGGCCGAAAAACTGCTCGGGATCCCGAGCCAGCTGTTGATGACCGCCCGGCCCTGCTGCCAGGCTTCCCGCACTCCGTTGGGCCGCGCCATGTGATCCTCCTCGGTTTCCGCGACAACGATGGCCGATCCCGCCAGCTAAGCCGGCGGGTGTCAAGAACCCTTAACCAGCCGACCACAACCATTCATTGTGCCAGTGTTTAAGGTCCGCTGCACCTGCAGCGAATCTGCAGCGAGATCCCTCCAGGGTTGAACTTCCCGCCATCCGGCGGCGAGGATCGGCGCAATCCTTTCGCGCGCGCCCGCTCCGGGGAAGAACGCACTCAAAATCCACATCTTGATACTGTGCCAATATGACAATATGAAGATTATCACAACGGCTGAATCGCTCTCGCGTCGCTTGCACTAGCCGTGATCACATAGTCATATTATGATGACCAACGGACAGGAATTATGGACAGATCTATCCCCGCAGCCGAGTTCAAGGCCAACTGTCTGCGCCTGATGGACGAGGTGGCGCGGCAGCGACAGCCGATCATCATCACCAAACGGGGCAAGCCGGTCGCCAAGCTGGTGCCGCTAGAAACGCAGGAACCGATAGATCTCTTTGGCTACATGGCAGGAAGCGCCAAGATCTGCGGCGACATCATCAGTCCGATCGAGGATGCGGGATGGACCGGCGATGAAGAGAACATCTGAGGCCCAGTCGCTGTTGTTGGATACGCATGTGTGGATCTGGTTCATGCTGGCAGATGCCGAACTGGGGACGAACGGGCGGCAACTGATCAACCGCGCCGCTGCTTCGGGCGATCTCAGGATCGCGGCGATATCCCTGTGGGAGGTGGCGCTTTTGGCGTCGCGCGGCCGCGTCGTTCTGGGCCGACCTCTGGCGCGGTGGATTACGGAAGCGGTATCTGCCCCGGGCTTATCGATCGAGCCCTTGTTGCCGCCAATCGCTATCGAGGCATGCTCGCTGCCCGCAGCATTTCATCGCGACCCCGCCGACCGACTGATCGTCGCCACGGCGCGCGTGGCGAACGCCACGTTGATGACCCGCGACCGGCGCATCCTCGACTATGCCGCCCGCGGCCATCTGACGGCGATTGCTGCCTGAGGGTCGGTTAGAAGTATACTTTAGCGATGCACCGGGGGCCGATGCCGAGGCCAGGGAGGCACGCGTGGACATCGCAGGCTGGTTAAGAGGGCTCGGCCTCGAGCAATACGAGCCGGCGTTTCGCGAGAACGACATTGACGGCGAGGTGCTTCAGAGACTGACGGCGGAGGATCTGAGGGACCTCGGCATCGCTTCGGTCGGTCATCGCCGCCGTCTGCTCGACGCGATAAAGGCGCTGCCGGCCGACAGCGCGCCGACTTTTGCCGCTCCGAGGATCGAGACCGGCGCCGAGCGCCGCCAGCTGACGGTGGTGTTTTGCGATTTGGCCGGGTCGACGTCGCTCTCCGCTCGCCTCGACCCCGAGGATTTGCGCGACGTGCTCGGTGCCTATCACAAGGCAGTCGCCGAAGTGGTTGCCGGCTTCGAGGGCTATGTCGCGAAATATATGGGCGACGGCGTGCTCGTGTATTTCGGCTATCCGCGCGCCCATGAGGACGACGCCGAGCGGGCGGTGCGGGCCGGGCTGGAAATAGAAGCGGCGGTGTCGAGCCTGGAGACCCGTGGAACGGAGCGGCTCGCCGTGCGCATCGGCATTGCGACCGGGCTTGTCGTCGTCGGCGACCTGGTCGGCGAGGGCTCGGCGCAGGAGCAGGC
>JBARIB010001004.1:0-1979 GCA_049799535.1 Allostellaceae bacterium
GCGGCACCGAGATAGGCGGCGGCGCGTGCCGACCATGCCGCCTATGGCCCGTACTCGGTCGCAAGCTCTAAAGCATTCCCGCGGGGCTTTCATTCTGAATTTAACGATTTCCCGATGAGATCCCGATGCGAGGTGCCCCTCCAGATACTGTTGTACTCTGCATTTCACAGAAGCCATTGTGCCGTCAGGCAATATTCGGACAAATAGCCGGACGCGTATCGCCATCCAAGCGCAACAATTTCTTCACTTTACTGTAACAAGCGCCAGCTAAACTTTTATGACGATCTTGAGACATGACCGTGGCAGGGTCTGGTGACGGATGCAGTTGGGAAGGCACTACCCGCGGAACTCGATAGCGTCGGTTTACGGAAGGCGTATGCGCGCTGGGCACCCATCTACGATTTGGTCTTCGGCGCCGTGTTCGAGCGCGGGCGTCGGGCGGCGGTTGCCGCCGCAGAGCAGGTCGGCGGCCGAATCCTCGAAGTCGGCGTTGGCACAGGGATCACGCTGCCCGGCTACTCCTCACAGAATAGCGTAATCGGGATTGATCTTTCCGAGGCGATGCTCCGCAAAGCGCGGCGACGGGTGGCGGAGCTGTCCCTGACCAACGTTGAAAAGCTGGAGGTGATGGATGCGGAGCATCTGTCATTCCCCGATGCTTCGTTCGATGTCGTCGTGGCGAATCACGTGATTTCGACCGTGCCAAACCCGGAGGCAGCGCTCGACGAGTGTGCCCGAATGCTCAGGCCGGGCGGCGAGATGATCCTCGTCAGCCGCATCGGCGCGGATGCCGGTTTGCGGCACTTGGTCGAACGCTTATTGCAACCGATCGTTCGGCGGCTCGGATGGCGGGCAGAGTTTCCGTGGAACCGATTCGCTCGGTGGACTGAAGGACGCGGCGATATGCGTCTCATCGAGCGCCGGCCGATGCCGCCGTTCGGGCACTTTTCGCTCCTCCGGTTTGCGAAATGCGAACACCGGTCGGGAGCATGAGAAGCGCAGATAGGCAGATTCGCAGCTGTCTGTGCCCGTAGTCGATAAAGGGGGATGTGCAGATGAATGGTTTTATGCAGACGCTGAAAATTCAGCGTTGGGACGATCACCGTTACTATCACCACAGCTTAATCAACCAATCGCTTCATTTGTTGAGCGCGACCACCTTTCTTCTCATGTATTTCTTGCTGTTCTGGGATCCGGCGATCGCGGCAATGACCGGATGGATGGTGTCGATGACCAGCCGCCAGATTGGCCATTTCTTCTTTGAGCCAAAGGGATACGATTCGGTAAACGACGCTACTCACGAATACAAAGAACAGATTAAGGTTGGCTATAATCTCCGCCGTAAAGTGGTGCTGCTTTCGATCTGGGCATTATCTCCACTGCCGCTGTACTTCAAACCGACGTTTTTCGGAATGATTCGTCCGTGGGAAAGCGCATTTGGGTTTGTCCATCAGATCGGAATGTGCTGGCTGTTTATCGGCGTCGCCGGCGTGATTCTGCGATCCATCCAGCTGTTCTTCATCAGGGATCTGCAGACCGGGTTGGTTTTGGCGGTCAAGATCCTGACGGACCCGTTCCACGACATCAAACTCTATTACAAGGCGCCGTACCATCTGTTGCGCGGCGATCTCGACGACCGGGTGGCGCTCGGCCACAGCCACTAAAATCTGGCGGAGGCGCGCCGTTTAGTTCGGCGCGCGCTCAGCCCGCTGCGGCGAGAAGCGATGAGCGATCATCTCGCGCAAAATACGACGCTTGATCTTCCGGTTGCTGGCGAGCGGGTCCTCCGACCACCAGCCGCCCCCCTGCATGGCCTCGGCAGCGGCAACGAAGCGGTCGGCGACCGCCTGGTAGTCCGCTTCCGTATAGTTCAGGCTGAAAATCAGCCGGCCGGTGCCGACCCAGCTCAGTGCCAAGCCCTCCGCCCGCAAATAGTATTGAAACATCCAGTTGTAGGCGGAAGGCCGTGTGTAACAGAT
>JBARIB010001005.1:0-2982 GCA_049799535.1 Allostellaceae bacterium
ACGAGATGCCGCGCGAGATGTGGGAAAACGATATCGACGCCGGAATCAATTGGCTCGAAAACCTGCCGACCGAGGGTCGCGAAGCCTTGATCGACCGCACCGACACGCCGAGCTTCGGCCGCAAGGAGCCTGCGGCGGCCCCGGCGGAATAGGGGATCCGAATGTCAGAGATCAACAGGCCTTCGGAAGCCGTTACGCCGGTCGGCCTCAACCACCTGGTCATAAATGTCCGTGATATCGAGGAATCGCATCGGTTTTATTCCGAGATCCTCGGGCTCAAAGAGGTCGGCAGGCTGACGCCGCGGCCCGAGAGGCCTAACCCGCCGAAGATGCGGTTCTACAGTGGCGACCACGACGGCAAGATGAACCATCACGACATTGCGCTGGTCGAGAACCGGAACCTGCCATCGCCGCCCGCGAAATGGGGCATGTTCGACAACCCCGTCGCGATCAACCACATAGCGATCGCATTGCCGAGCCGCGAGGCCTGGCTGAAGCAGCTCGCCTTCATGCAGAGCCGCGGCATCGAGTTCAAGCGCCGCGTCAACCACGGAATGACCCACAGCCTCTACATCACCGACCCGAACGGCTATGGCGTCGAGCTGCTTTACGAGCTGCCGCGCGAGATGTGGGAAGGCGACATCGACGAGGCCTTGAACTGGGTCGAGAACCTGCCCACCGAGGGTGCGGAGGCCCTCGTCGACCGCACCGACACACCGATTTTTGGCAAACCGCAGCGGCCGCCTGTAGCGGCGGAGTAATCGAGAGCAATTTTCACGATTGCCGCGTGGTTGACCTCTCAGCCACGCGGTTTTTGCCCGCCTCACACCTTGAGCGCGGTTGAGCGACGGTGCCCGCCCGATCCCCTGCAGCGCGTTCGGAATTGTTCTGCAGGGTGTTGAGGATATTGAACCGTCGAACCGCCGCAAGGCGCCTTTGTGAGGTTTGAGGGATCGTCATGGCGGCGTATCAGTACATCTATGTGATGAAGGGTCTGAGCAAGACCTATCCCGGCGGCCGCGAGGTGCTGAAGGACATCTGGTTGTCATTTCTGCCGGGGGCCAAGATCGGGGTGCTGGGGCCCAACGGAGCCGGCAAATCGACCCTGCTGCGGATCATGGCCGGCGACGAGCGCGACTTTGCCGGCGAGGCTTGGGTGGCGGAGGGGGGGCGGGTCGGCTACCTGCCGCAGGAGCCGGCGCTCGATGCGACGAAAGACGTGTTCGGCAATGTCATGGAAGGGCTCGCCGATACCAAGGCGCTGCTCGACCGGTTCGAGGCGGTCAGCGCCCGCTTTGCTGAGAATCTGTCGGACGCCGAGATGGATGCGCTGATCGCCGAGCAGGGCGAATTGCAGGAGAAGATCGACCAGGCCGGCGCCTGGGACCTCGACCGCACCGTCGAGATCGCGATGGACGCGTTGCGCTGTCCGCCGGGCGAAGCCGATGTCGCCGATCTGTCAGGCGGCGAGAAGCGGCGGGTGGCGTTGTGCCGGCTTCTCCTCCAGCGGCCCGATCTGCTGCTGCTCGACGAGCCGACCAACCATCTCGACGCCGAGTCGGTGGCCTGGCTGCAGCGCTTTCTCGAAGACTACCCCGGTACCGTCGTGACGGTCACTCACGACCGCTATTTCCTCGACGAGGTGGCCGGCTGGATCCTCGAGCTCGACCGCGGCCGCGGCATCCCTTACGAGGGCAATTATTCGGGCTGGCTCGAGCAGAAGCAGCAGCGCCTCGAACAGGAAGGGCGGCAGGAGGTGGCGCGGCGCCGCACCTTGGAGCGCGAGCTCGAGTGGGTTCGGCAAAGCCCGCGGGCGCGGCAGGCGAAGAGCAAGGCGCGCTTGTCGGCCTACGAGGCGCTCGTCGCGCAGAGCCGAGAGAAGGCGCCGGAGACGGCGCAGATCGTCTTGCCGCCTGGCCCACGGCTCGGTGATCTCGTGATCGAGGCGCAGCACGTCTCCAAAGCCTTTGGCGACCGCTTATTGATCGAAGCGCTCGATTTCCGCCTGCCGCCGGGCGGCATCGTCGGCGTGATTGGCCCGAACGGGGCCGGCAAGACGACGCTCTTTCGCATGATCACCGGGCAGGAGGCGGCGGACAGCGGCACCTTCCGGGTCGGCGACACCGTCAAGCTCGGCTATGTCGATCAGTCGCGGGACGCGCTCGTCGCGGCCAATACGGTGTGGCAGGAGATTTCGCAGGGGCAGGACGAGATCGACCTCGGCCGCCGCAAGATGCCGAGCCGCGCCTATTGCGCATTGTTCAACTTCCGCGGGCCCGACCAGCAGAAGAAGGTCGGCCAGCTCTCGGGCGGCGAGCGCAACCGCGTGCACATCGCCAAGATGCTGAAGACGGGCGCCAATGTGCTATTGCTCGACGAGCCGACCAACGACCTCGATGTCGATACGTTGCGGGCCCTCGAAGAGGCGTTGCTCGACTATCCGGGCTGTGCCGTCATTATCACGCACGACCGGTGGTTTCTCGACCGGGTCGCCACCCACATCCTCGCTTTCGAGGGTGACAGCCAAGTGGCCTGGTTCGAGGGCAATTACGCCGATTACGAGGCGGACCGCCGTCGGCGTCTCGGCGCCGAAGCCGACCAGCCGCACCGCATCCGCTATAAACCTTTGACGCGAAACTGAAGACGCCGAGCGAGCGGATGAAATCGGTCGGGTCGGTGGCGGCGGCAGGCAACGGCGGCGCCACTGCCGCGGCGACTAAGAGAAACGACGCTGTCAGGAAGAAACGACGAAACATTACGCCTCACCTCGCGGGCTCGATCGGCCTACGAGGTAACAACACCGCACTCCTCCGGGGGCGACGTCGCCTCGATTATCGTGGAGCGGTGCCTGCCGTCTTTTGGCGCAGCATCGCAATCAGTCCCTGCACTTGCCCGCCATTGTGCTGGATGACGGAAGCGAATTCCGAGCGCTGCGTCACCGCCATGCTGATGCCGTCAACCGAGACATCGCTTATCTTGTAC
>JBARIB010001006.1:0-1644 GCA_049799535.1 Allostellaceae bacterium
GGCTTCGATTACTGCGCGATCGACCACGAACACGGGGCGTTCGACATGGAAACGATCGCAAATCTGGCGAGCTGGTTCCAGGCCACGAATGTCTCGGCTATCGTTCGGATCCACAAGTCATTCGCGCATCTAATCCCAGGCATTCTGGATCAGGGCATCATGGGCATCCAGGTGTCCGAGGTGGAAACCGCGGGAGAGGCGCGCACGATCGTCCGCCTGGCGAAGTATCCGCCGATCGGAAACCGGGGCATCTCCGGCCAGGGGCCGCACACGGGATACAAGAGCTACGGCGCCTGTCACGCCACCGAATACGCGCCGTGGGCCAACGAGAACATCATCATATGCCCGTCGATCGAGTCACTCGAGGGCCTGGAGAATGTCGAGGAGATTGCGGCGGTCGACGGGATCGACATGATCGCGTATGGGCATTCCGACTTGAGCGCGCAGCTCGGGGTTCATCTCGACCTTGAGCACCCGACCTTCAAAACGGCGGTGCGGCGGATCACGGCTGCGTGCAATGCCCACGGCAAGCTCGCTCGGGGATCGGCGGAGACCGAGGCGCAGATCGAGGAGTACTGGAAGCTCGGGTGCAAGGTGCTGAACCTGCCGGGGAACGACGTCAGCACCTATCTCGACGGGATGAGAGTCCGCGCGGCACGCGCGCATGCGCGGTTTGAAGTCGATTGGGGTGCCGACCCCATGAGGGGACCGCCCGAAGGAAATCTCGAACACGCTGACCGAAGGACAACCCCATGACTAAATATTTGCACACCATGATCCGCGTAAGTTCGCTGGAGGACACGATCGCCTTCTTCGAGGTGCTCTGCCTGCGCGAGATCCGCCGCCGTCCGGACGAGAAAGGCCGCTACACCAACGTGTTCCTCGCCGCTCCCGGCGACGAGGCTGCTGCCGTGGAACTCACCTACAATTGGGATCCCGAGCCGTATACCGGCGGCCGCAATTTCGGACATCTCGCATATGCCGTGGACAACATCTACGACACCTGCAACGCCTTTATCGCCCGCGGCGTGACGATCAACCGCCCGCCGCGTGACGGCCGCATGGCCTTTATCCGCACGCCGGACGGCATCTCCATCGAGCTACTGCAGGCCGGCGAAGCGCTGCCGCCTGCCGAACCCTGGACTAGCATGGCCAACACCGCTCCATGGTAGAGCGAGACGCCTCTGGCGTGGCTGCCCGATCACGCGCTCGGAAGCACGGGCGATGATCGCCGAGGTCAAGGGAGCCCGGTTGCTTCCAGGGCTTTCGCGGACTGCCCGCGGCGGACCTCGAGGCGCTCGAGGATACCCTGGTGCGCGTGTCGCACCTCGCCATGCACATTGAAGGACACTTGGCAGAGTTGGACATCAATCCGCTCATGGTGCTGCCGTCAGGTCAGGGAGTGAAGGCGGTAGACGCCCTCGTCGTGTTTCGCGGCACATAGCACTGCACGTGGCTGAGAGCCTGACCCAAAAGTTAGCACGGCCTAATTGTCGGCAGCAGCCGACCGCTTTGGAACCCGAGAACGAACCCGCTCTCGCGGGAGAGGGGGGCGCGTCACGGTTTGTGCGTTTTGACGGAGTGGTGAGCGGTAAGAGGTGACGGTCGGGGCATCCCATCGCGAGCATCGAAGGTCCAGCAACC
>JBARIB010001007.1:0-2685 GCA_049799535.1 Allostellaceae bacterium
TCAAAGCGATCTTTTCCCGCGATATTCCAAATCTCGTAAGCGCGCAGCTCAGAGATGTCGCATCGGAGTTCCTCGCCCGTCATGGCCTCGCGATCGACGACATCGACCGCTTTATCTGTCACCCCGGGGGCGCCAAGGTGATTACAGCGCTCGAGCACGCCTTCGGCTTGGAACAAGGCGCTCTGATCGAAGCGCGGGAAGTGCTGCGCGACTATGGCAACATGTCGGCTACGAGCGTGATATTTGTGCTCGAGCGAATGCTCGCAAAGGCGCGCGCTTTCGGGACACGATGGGAGCGCGCGCTGATGAATGCTCTCGGGCCCGGGTTCACCGCAGGCTTTCTCGTCCTCGACAACCGGTGACCGTACTATATTGGACGCTCGGTGTGGTTGCCTCACAGCGGCTCATTGAGCTTGCCCTTGCATCCAGCAATACTGCTCGGCTGCGACGACTAGGCGCCGCGGAGGTCGATGCAAAAGGCTACCCGCTCTATATGCTATTGCACGCCGCCTGGCTTTTGAGCCTTGCCGTATTCCTACCAGCGGCGACCCCGCTCTACTGGCCGCTAATCGGCATATTCGCCTTGCTCCAGCTAGGCCGGATCTGGGTGATCGTGAGCCTAGGCCGGTATTGGACGTCGCGGGTCATCACGTTGCCTGACGCGCCCCTCGTGCGAACCGGGCCGTTTCGATATTTCCGACATCCGAATTACCTGCTGGTGGTCGCGGAGATCGCGGTGCTGCCCCTCGCCTTTGGCGCCGTCGCGATTGCCGCGACCTTCTCCACATTTAACGTCGTGCTGATCGCGCGACGCATTTGGATCGAGGAGCGTGTTCTCGCGCCGCGCCGCGGGGTGTGAACTCCGCTGCAAGACCGCGATCGTGAGTTTGATCCTCACACCAAAGCGCCTCATCAGCATCAGGGCCTGGATGGGGTTCACCGCCATGAGCATTGGCATGTTCATGGCCATCCTGGATATCCAGATTGTCGCGAGTTCGCTGCCTGAAATTCAAGCCGGCCTCGGCATTGCACTCAATCAATTGAGCTGGGTGCAGACGGCGTACCTGATAGCAGAGGTTGTCGCAATCCCGCTGACCGGCTGGTTGACCCGTGTCATGTCGACGCGCGGCGCCTTTCTCGCCTGCATTTGCGGCTTTACCGGAGCGAGCCTGGCCTGCGCGGCGTCCAACAGCTTCTGGTCACTGATCCCGGCGCGGGTGCTGCAGGGTTTTTGCGGCGGCGCTCTGATCCCGCTCGTTTTCTCGGCGATTTTTTTGATGTTCGACGGGCTCGGGCGCAGCCGGGCAACTCTCGTCGCGGGCTTGTTGGCCATGCTGGCGCCGACCCTCGGACCGGCGATCGGCGGATTCATCACAGACCGCTATTCGTGGCATTGGCTGTTCCTGATCAATGTGCCGCCGGGGATCATCGTCGCGCTGTTGGTTGGGTGGGCCGTCGATATCGATCGCGCGGATTGGCGCCGCTTCCGCTCTGTCGATCTCTTGGCTCTGCCGCTGCTGGCGATCTTTCTTGGTAGTTTACAATTGGTTCTCAAGGAGGCCCCTCACCGCGGTTGGGGTAGCACCGAAGCGTTGCTGCTGATGGGTATTTTCGTAGTCTCCGGCAATGGCGTTGTTCGGCGCTCTTTGCGCCATCGGACACCATTGATCGAACTCGGCGCGTTCCAGGATCGCAATTTCACAGTCGGGTGCTACTTCAGCTTCGTGCTCGGCATTGGCTTGTATGGGGCAGTCTACTTGTTGCCGGTGTACCTTGGTGTGGTACGCGATTACGGGGCACTGGCGACCGGCGAAATCATGATGGTGACCGGTGCCGCTCAGCTCGTGATGGCGCCGATTGCCACCTTCCTCGAACGGCGCGTCGACGCCAGGTTGCTGATGACTGCTGGTTACGCCTTGCTCGCGGTCGGCCTGGTTGGCAACGGCTTTATGACCTTCGAGACCGATTTCTGGGGATTGTTCTGGCAGCAGCTCGTGCGTGGCGCCGCCGTCATGTTGTGTCTGTTGCCGAGCACCGCGCTGGCATTGAGCGGCCTCGATCCCGCGCGGATCCCAAATGCGAGCGGCTTGTTCAACCTGATGCGCAACCTGGGCGGGGCGATCGGCTTGGCGCTGATCGATACCGTGCTTGAACAGCGCACACCCGTCCATATCGCATCGATCGTCGCCCGCCTCCAGGCCGGCGATGCCTCGGCAGCGCGTCTGGTCGGCCTGCCGACCGAGCGTTTCACCGGCGTGCCGATCGGTAAGGTCGACGAGGCGACGCGTGCACTGGTAGCGCCGTTGGTCGAGCGCGCCGGGCTGGTCGCCGCCTTCAATGACGCGTGGCTCCTGATCGGCGGGTTGGTGGCCTTTTCGCTGCTGGTACTTCTGGTGCGAGCTCCGTCGCGATCGGGCACCTCAACTTAGGACGATACTGAGAGGGAGTAGTGGAGGATCGCCGAGAATGCGATGTTCTTATTGTCGGCGGCGGCCCTGCCGGATCGACCATTGCCGCGCTGCTCGCGCAGAAAGGCAAGCAGGTCGTCGTACTTGAAAAGGACCGGTTCCCCCGCTTCCACATCGGAGAATCGCTGCTTCCCCTAAACCTACCACTCTTTGAACGGCTTGGCGTTGTCGAGGAGGTCGAACGCATCGGGGTGTACAAGCCTGGTGCGGAGGTTTG
>JBARIB010001008.1:0-10376 GCA_049799535.1 Allostellaceae bacterium
TCGAGCACCCCGAAGCTGTGGCCGACCGGCTCGAACGCATTGCAGCGGCAGTCGGCAGCCCCCATCGAGTCATTGCCGGCACCGATTGCGGCTTCGACACCTCTGCCGGCATGGGGCGGGTCGCCGAAGACGTCGTCTGGGCCAAGCTCAAATCATTGGCCGAAGGCGCCCGCATCGCTTCGGAAAAGCTCGGGATGCATTGAACTCATGTATGGGCTGAGCGGGCGGGTTGCGCTCGTCACCGGCGCAGGCGGCGGCATTGGACGCGAGATTGCACGGCGGCTGGCGCGCGAAGGCATGGCGGTCGCGGTGCTTGACCGCGAAGCAGCCGCAGCTAAAGCAGTTGCGGCCGAGATCGGCGGGTTTGCGTCTACTGCCGATGTTACATCGCCAAAAGAGATAGGTGACGCAATCGATGCCGTGCTCGCCCGCTTTGGGCAGATCGACGTGCTCGTCAACAATGCCGGCATCGCCTGGATGGGTCCGGCCCTCGACATGCCTCTGGAGGCATTGCAAGCGATGCTGCGGGTCAATGTCGAAGGGGTCTTTATTACGAGCCGCGCCGTGCTGCCGCATATGATCGCCCGGCGCTCGGGTTCGATCATCAATCTCGCGTCGTGGGCGGGCAAGACCGGCAATGCCCATTTCGCCGGCTACAGTGCCAGCAAATTCGCGGTGATTGGCCTGACCCAGTCATTGGCGCGGGAGATGGCGCCGCACGGCATCCGGGTCAATGCGATCTGCCCGGGGATCGTCGTCGACACCGCAATGCGCAGCGCCATCGAGGCGCAGCAGCGCCAATACGGCCTCCCGGCAACCGAGGAGAGGGCAAAGTCGATCCCGATCGGGCGCGTTTCAATGCCCGATGACGTGGCGCGTGTCGCCGCCTTTCTCGCCTCGGATGAGTCCTCCTATATGACCGGCGAGTCGATCAACCTTTCCGGCGGCCTCTTGATGGATTGAAGAGCTTCGGAGATGAAGGATAGCGCATGAGCTCAACTCAAACCGATGTCGTCAAGCAGCAGGTCGCGGCCCATTGGAACAGGCGGGCGGCGGGTTTTGACGAAGATTTTGGGCACAGTATCCGTACGGCAGCGGAGCGGGCCGCGTGGGACCGCATTCTCAATCTTATGGTTCCGCAACGGAATGCGCTCGATGCCCTCGACGTCGGCTGCGGCACGGGGTTTCTCAGCCTGGAGCTCGCGGCCCGGGGCCATCGCGTTACCGGCATCGATTTTGCGCCCGCGATGCTTGCAGAGGCTCGACGCAAGTCCGCCGAACGCGGATTTTCAATCCGCTTTGAGGAAGGCGATGCAGAAAACCTCCCCTTCGCGGCTGCGAGCTTCGACCTCGTCGTGAGCCGTCATCTGTTGTGGACTTTACCGCACCCGGAGGCCGCGATCGACGAGTGGATTCGGGTGCTTCGGCCGGGCGGGCGGCTCGCCATCGCAGACGGTCAGTTCGACCCCGGCGTGTTGGTGCACCAACACGAGAATGCACGCAGCAGCACCGAGTATGCGGCTATCGGCAACCGGCTGCCATTCCTTGGCGGCAAGCCGCGCGAAGAAATCGAAAGCATGTTCCGGGCACACGGCCTTGTCGACGTCGGAAGCGATCCCGTCGACGATCTTGTCGAGGCGCAAGCACAAAGAATGGTCGAGGAGGGTCGGGAGCCGGTCAGGCGGCGGCGCTATATCGCCTGGGGCGAGGTGACGCGCTAGACCGTCACCCCATGCTGCTGCGGCTGCGGTCGATCACCTACCTTGCCGAGAGAATCAACGGCTATGAGCTGGTCGACCGCAACGGGTGCGATTTGCCGCCATTCGCGGCCGGAGCCCATATTTCGGTGCGGCTCGGAGGAGGGCCGGTGCGCGACTTCTCGCTGTGGAACGACCCGGCAGAGCGCGCACATTACTGCATCGCGGTGCTGCGCGAGGCGGAGGGGCATGTCTCCCGCAACATGCACGAGAGGGCGCGAGTTGGCGACCTGATCGAGGCATCGAGCCCGCGCAATAATTTCCCGCTGGTCCCCGGGACCGCGTATTACCTGCTGATCGCCGGCGGCATTGGCATCACCCCGATCATGGCAATGATCGCCGAACTGCGCCGGCAGCGCGCCGATTTCCGCTTGCATTACTGCACGCGCTCTCCCGAAGAAACCGCGTTTTTGGACGATCTCGCGATCCTTGCGGCGCAAGGCCGGGTTTATTTCCATCACGATGCCGGGGACCCTGCCAGAGGGCTCAATATCGCCGGGATATTGCGCGATTACCGGCCTGGCACTCACCTCTATTACTGCGGTCCAGCTGGTTTAATGGCGGCAGCCGAGGCTGCCTCAAAGCACTGGCCAACAGGAACGGTGCACTGCGAATACTTCGCTGGACCGAAGGCGGTGCCGCCAATGCTTCCGGAGTAATCAGGCCAACGCCTTTTCCGGTGCATCCGTCTCGATATCGCCGGCTCGAGTGAGATGACGCTGCAGCCGCGCCATGTCGAGCGCATTCTCCCATCGGCCTCCAAGCCACCCCTTCCCCAGCCGTAGCATTATGCCTTTCTGCGCCGGGATGCGGCAGGCGCAGCAGGCTCTGCGGCGGGCTCCTCCTTCTTTTTCCGTCCTCCCGATACCGGCAGCAACAACGCCCTTTGACGGCGGTCTGTGGCTGCCGGCGGCCGAGCCGGCTTGGCTGGCGTTTCCTTCGCCGCCGGCGCTTCGCCTTCCTGCGCCAAGCTGCGCTTGAGCGCCTCCATCAGATTGATGACCTTTGGCGGCTCGGTAACCTCGCGCGTCGCCACCGCCTCTCCCTTGGTCTTCTCGGCAACCAGCTCCCGCAATGCATCCTGGTACCTGTCGTGGAACTCTGCCGGGTCGAACGCGCCGGATCGCCGCTCGATGATCGTCTCGGCGATCGCAACCATATCGGGGGCGATATCGGCCGCCTCCGGTGGACCGAATTCGGCGGAGCGGACTTCGCCGGCGCTGCGCATCGTCGACATTAGAAGGCCCGAGCCCCGGGGCTCTACCAATACCGGCCTCTCGCGGCTCGATATCGTCACCCGGCCCAACCCGACCTTGTTCTTGCGCGCCATGGCCTCGCCGATCACGCGAAAGGCCTCGGCGGCGAGCTTGCCATCCGGATAAACGTAATAGGGCGTATCGAGGTAGACCGGATCGACCTCGTCGCGGTCGACAAAGCGCTCGAGATCGATGATTTTCGATGACTCGATCTGCAATGCCTTCAATTCATCATCGGTGACCGTGACATAGCGGCCGCGCGCGTACTCGTACCCTTTGACGATCTCGTCGCGGTCGACAATCTCGCCGGTTACGGAGTCGACTAGCTGCTGCTGCACGCGGTTGCCGGTCTTGCTGTTGAGCTGATTGAACCGGACACGGCCCGCTTCGGTCGTGGCTGGAACCAGCGAGACGGGGCAGCTGACCAGCGATAAGCGGAGGAACCCGTTCCAGCTTGCTCGTGGCATGGCGCTCTCCTCAAACGAAACTCAACGAAGCCACATCGCGCAGCCCATATCAACCGTTAAGAGCAGATCAGATCCCGACCTGGCGACGCACGCCGATACTGACCGACTGCCTGATTTTGCCAATCTGCTCCCACGGATCCGACCCAAGAGCGGCTAGCCGCTTCGGCACGGTCTCGACAGTGAAACCCTGCGGGCGGACGCCCTGCTCGACCTCCTCCCAGGACAGCGGCGTCGAAACCGCGGCGCCAGGCCGGGCTCGCGGCGTATAGGCGCCGACGGCCGTCGCGCCACGACCGTTCCGCAAGTAATCGATATAGATACGACCCCGCCGCGCCTTTTTGGCCATGTTGGCGGTGAAATCTTCCGGCCGTTGCACGACTAAACTGTCGGCAAGCCATTTGGCGAACGCTTTGACCTCGTCCCAGTTCAGCTTCGGCGTCAGCGGGATCACGACGTGCAAGCCTTTGCCGCCAGTCGTCTTCGCAAAACTCTCGAGGCCGACGCTGCGCAGCGCCTCGCGTATATCGATCGCCGCATCGGTCACGCGCTGCCACAGCAGATCCTCGTCGGGGTCGAGGTCGATCGTGACACGATCCGGCATCTCTAGCTTTTCGACCCGCGAGCCCCAGGGATGGATCTCCAGCACGCCCATCTGAACGAGCCCGATAAGACCGGACAAATCCTCGATGTATGGATAAATCTCGGGTTCCGCGGCGCCGTCGGAATTGAACCGCTTGATCGCCTCTGGCGCTTCAGAGCCGATGTGCTTCTGATAAAACGTCTTCTTGCCCACTGCCGGCGAGCGCACCAGGGTCAGCAGCCGGCCGGACAATTGCGGCAAGGCCCAATCCTGGATCGCCGCGTAATAACGCGCAACATCGAGCTTTGTCAGGTTTGTGCCGGGGTAGAGGATGCGGTCGGGATGCGTCAGACGCACACCCTCGAACACCAGGCTGCCGTCGCGGGCGCGTTCCGGTTCTGCTGTCTCTATCTGCTTTGACGCCTTGGGTTTGGGACGCGCGGCGGCTTTTGGAAGCGGCGGATCAGCCGCGACATCGGCACGCGATTTGGCGTCGTACACGACCTCATTTGCGTCTTTGTCCTCGCGCAGGCCCTGGAACGAGGCCTGTCGCAAAATGGCGTCGGTTGTCCAGTCGGCGAATTCGACCTCGGCGACGAGGCGCGGCTCGACCCAATGCACCCCCTTGCGCGCCACTCCTTTCGGCAGAGCGACGGGCGCGGTGGCTCGCGCGAGAGACGTGAGCCGGCCGTGCAGCTCCTTCAATTGTCGCGTATTGAAACCGGTGCCGACACGCCCCGCATAACGCAATTTCCCCTGCGGATCATTATAGCCGGCAAGCAGCGCGCCGAAGCCTTCGCGGCTACCTTCGGGATCGGTGTAGCCGACAATGACGAACTCCTCGCGATTTCGGCATTTGACCTTGAGCCAGCTGCGGCTGCGGCCCGGCCGATAAGGGTCGCCGCGGCGTTTGGAGACGATGCCTTCGAGCGCATAGCTGCAAGCCTGGGTGAGAAAGGCTGGTCCGCGGCCGATCTGATGGTCGCTGTATCGCAGCATCCCGTGTGCCTGCGGCGGAATGATCCCGGCGAGTGCGGCCTTGCGGTCGTCGAGCGCCGCGCCGGTCAGGTCCCAACCGTCCCGATACAGCAGATCAAACGCGAAAAAAGTCAGGGTATCGGTCTTTTGGTTCGAGATGGCGTCCTGCAGCCCGGAAAAGCTGGAGGTGCCGTCCGCCTCGAGGTGAACGAGTTCACCATCGATCATTGCGGAGGCGAGGGGCAATTCGGCGAGCCGATCGGCGAGCGCCGGGAACTTCGCAGTCCAATCAAGGCCGCCGCGTGTGATGAGCCGCACCCTACCACGGTCGATATACGCAAGCAGCCGGTATCCGTCATGCTTGATTTCGTGCAGCCATTCGTCGCCCTCGGGTGCCTTGTCGGAGAGTGAAGCCAGCTGTGGCTTGATATTCTCGGGCATCCGAGCTTTGCGGGCGCCGGGGATGTCCTGCAGCGAAACGGTTCTGACCGGCGGCTTTTCGTTATCGTCGCGGTTCGAGTGCCATACCCAGTCGCGATCGGCAGTGATCGCGTCGAGTGAGCGGCTGCTAGCGACGCTCAGCTGATTGTCCGCGACAACGGCATCGCCGCTGCGCGGTACCGCGTCATCGTCGCGCTCCTTGATCAGGAGCCAATTTTCGCGCCGCTCACCGGCGGCCTTCCCTCCCATCCGCACGAGCGCCCATTTGCCGTGCAATTTCTCGCCGTTGAGGATGAATTTGAGCGCCCCCTTGCGGTAGGCTGCCTCCGGGTCTGGCTCGAGAGGGATCCAGGTCCCGCGATCCCACAGCATCACCGTTCCGCCGCCATATTCACCCTCGGGGATGACGCCCTCGAACTCGCCATATTCGAGCGGGTGGTCCTCGACGTGAACCGCCAGCCGCTTTTCTGCGGGATCGAGGCTCGGCCCTTTCGGCACCGCCCAGCTCTTCAGGACGCCATCGAGCTCGAGGCGGAAATCATAATGCAGCCGCCGCGCGGCGTGCTTCTGGATCACAAAGGACAGTCCCGCACCGGCGCTCTTATGCGGCGCCGCGGCCCCAGCCGGCTCCGGCGTCTTGCGGAAATCGCGTTTGCGTTTGTATTCCTCGAGCGCCATGCGAATCCGCCATTCCGTCGTACGTGATCAACCAGATATTGTTCTAACACGGCGGGCATCAACGCGGTTTCGGCCGCTTGCCTTGTGCTAAGTTAAGCGCTCACATGAAAAATGACTTGCGGTGCCTCTTCCTGTCTCACCGCCGGAGGCCGGTGTGACGAAAATGGGATCGGCTATGCAAGGTATTCGAAGATCGCCTCTGGTGGCGCGCATGCAATCCACCGGCTAAGCTGCCTTACGGCAACAAAGCGGTCCCACCAGCCATGAAGATCCGATCGGTTCAGGCCTATTGGGTGCACATCCCGATCCCGCCGGAGAAGCAGCACACGAGCGATTTCGGGCGCGCGACCTCTTTCGATGCAACGCTTGTGCGCATCGAAACCGAATGCGGTCTGACCGGCTGGGGCGAGGCCAAGGCGCAGGTCGGCAGCATGGCGGCAAACCAGGCGCTGACCGCGATGATCAACGAAGAGTTCGCGCCGCTCTTAGCCGGCGAAGAGCCGCGCGACATCACGCGGTTGTGGGAAACCTTGTACAGCGGCAGCCGCGCGCATTACGCGCTCCGCGAGGGGCGGGTCTTTCCGGTACTGGGCCGCCGCGGCATCACGATCTCGGCCATCAGCGCTGTCGATTGCGCATTGTGGGACATTCTCGGCAAGTCGCTTGGCGTGCCGATCTGGCGGCTGTTGGGGGGCCGCAGAGCGTCGACTATGCCGGCTTATGCCTCGGGCGGCTGGGCTGGGCCCGACAAGATCGGTGAGCAGCTTCTGAGCTATGTCGAGGCGGGCGGGTTTCGTGCCGTCAAGATGCGGGTCGGCATCATCGACGGCGACCCGCGTCATTCGGCACGCCGCGTCGCCGCCGCCCGCGCGGCGCTCGGCCCAGATTGCGGCCTGATGTGCGATGCTCACGGCACTTTTTCGGTTGCCGAGGCCAAACGGTTCTGCCGCCTCGTCGAGGACTACAACCTCGGTTGGTTCGAGGAGCCGGTGACCGCCGACGACAAGGCCGGCTGCGCGCAAGTGCGCGCCGCGACCGACATTCCGATCGCCGCGGGCGAGAGTGAATTCACCCGGCACGATTTCCGCGACCTCGCCATGCTGCGAGCAGTCGACATTTTCCAGCCGGATCTCGCGATCTGCGGCGGCATAACGGAAGCAATGCGCATTTCCGCACTGGCGAGCGCACACAATCTGAGGCTCGCGCCGCACCTATGGGCCGGCGCCCCGGCCTTTGCCGCTGGTCTCCATGTCGCCGCCGCCTCGCCCGCCGGGTTCATTCTCGAATATTCGCTCGGCGCCAACCCGCTGCTGCATGACCTGATCGAGGAGTCTTTTCCGGTGCGCAACGGTGAGATCGAGATCCCCGACCGGCCGGGTCTGGGTATTACGGTCCGCGAAGACTTCCTCGCGGCTCATACCTTCCAATGAAAGCGCTGTTCCTCGGCAATGTCGCCGCCGACACTGCGAACGGCATCAGGGCCGAATTGCCGCCGATGCTGCGCGTCGAGATCCTCCCCGATCCGCAGCAGCTCATGGAACTGCCCGAGGCCGCGGCTGATGCCGATATCCTCGTCTCCAATCATTGGCGCGCGGAATACCCGGCGGCGCCGAATGTGCGGCTGGTACAGTCGGTCGCGACCGGCATCGAATTGATTGACCTTTCGGCATTGCCCCGCGGTGTCACTGTCTGCAATGCGTTTGGCCACGAGACGGCCATTGCCGAATACATCCTGATGGTCATGCTTGTCTGGAGCCACCGGTTCCGTGAAATCGAAGGCGATTTCCGGAATCATTCCTCATGGCGGCCGAGCTGGGTACAGAGCGGCGCACCGCACGGCGAAATTCTTGGCAAGACGGTGGGGATTGTGGGGCTCGGCCGTGTTGGCAGCGAAGTCGCGCGCCGCGCCGCTGCGTTCGGATGCCGGGTTATTGCGGCCAATCGCACGGTACGGCAGGCGGAGGGCGGCGTCGAACGGGTGTATCCACTGATGGAACTCGACAGCATGCTGCCGCAATGCGATTTCGTCGTGCTCTCTACCGCCCTCGGCCCAGAGACGGAAGGATTGATAGGCTTGCGGCGCCTGGCGTTGATGAAGCGATCGACCTTCTTGATCAACATTGCGCGTGGCTCGATTGTCGACGAGGACGCCGTATATACGGCGCTGAGGGACCGCAGCATCGGCGGCGCGGCGCTCGATGTGTGGTGGCGTTACCCGACCGCCGCCGAGCCGGAGCGCCGGCCGTCACGTCACCCGTTTCACGAGCTATCGAACGTCATCATGACGCCGCATTGCTCGGGCTGGACCGACGGCATGATCGCCCGGCGCTGGGCCGAGGTGGCCGGCAACATCAACCGCTTCGTCCGCGGCGAGCCTCTGCACAATGTCGTGACCACTACTTGAGGAGCCGAGCATGGCGGACGAGATTGCGTTTCTGCCGGCGACACGACTGATCGAGCTCTACCGCAGCAAGCAATTGTCGCCTGTCGAGGTATTGAGGAAACCCTGCGCCGGCTGGAGCAGTACGAGAGCGCAACCAATGCCTTTGTCCTTTACGACCCGGATACGGCAGTGGCGATGGCTCGCGCATCTGAGGCCCGCTGGCAAAGGGGCAAGCCGCAGGGCATTCTCGATGGCGTACCGGTGGCGCTTAAGGACACTGTGTTGACCAACGGATGGCCGCGCCTAATAGGCTCGCGGACGATCGATCCGAACCGGGATTGGGAAGAAGACTCGCCGGTAACAGCGCGACTGCGCAGCGAGGGCGCGGTATTCTTCGGCAAGACGACCACACCCGAATTCGGCTGGAAACCAGTAACCGACTCGCCGCTTTCCGGCGTCACCCGCAACCCGTGGAATTTGCAGCGCACACCGGGCGGCAGCAGCGGCGGCAGCGCCGTTGCCGTACTGGCGGGTATCTGTCCGCTCGCAGTCGGGACCGACGCCGGCGGCTCGATCCGAATTCCGGCCGCTTTCTGCGGCATTGTCGGGCTGAAACCGACCTTTGGCCGGGTGGCGGTATACCCGCCATCGGCGTTCGGCGACGTTGCTCATGTCGGTCCAATGTCTCGAACCGTCGAAGACACGGCTCTGATGCTCGATGCCAGCAAGGGATCGGACTCACGCGACTGGCACAGCCTGCCCGACGACAGCATCTGTTATCGCGACAAAGTTCGAGAAGGCTCGCTCAAGGGAAAGCGGATCGCATTTTCGCAGACGCTCGGCTTTGCCGAGCCGAGCCCGGAAGTCCGTGTCGCCATTGAGCGGACGGTGCAGGTATTTACCGAACTTGGCGCCACTGTGGAGGCCGCCGACCCGTTCTCCCAGTCGCCACTGCCGATTTTTCAAACGCTAGCTTTGGCCGCGTTTTGGGCTCTGCTGCGGGCGCAAACCCCGGAGGCCGTTGCATTGATGGACCCCGCATTGGTTGCGCTCTGCCGGCGGGGCGAGAGCGTCACTCAGGAGCAATACGTTGCCGCGATTGGCCAACGGGCAGCCCTCGGCCAAGCCCTGCGGCAGTTCTTTGACCGCTTCGATCTGCTGCTGTCGCCGACCATGCCGGTACCGGCGGCCTATGCCGATCCCCGCGAGGATGAATTGCCAAACCCGAACAACTATACGAGTTGGACGCCCTACACTTCGCCGTTCAACCTGACGAAGAACCCGTCCTGCTCGATCCCTTGCGGCTTTGTCGACGGCCTGCCGATCGGCTTGATGATCACGGGCCCGTTATACGAAGACCTCGGCGTATTACAGGCGTGCCGCGCGTATGAGGAAGCCGTTGGCGCTGTCTGGCCAAGCCCCGAACTCATCGGTTGCCTCGACAAAATCACAGGCCAAGCCGACGCGTCCGTCACCGCTAAGCGGTGGGTGAAAGCGCAGTGAGGAATGGGCACCAATCGAATTTTAACGTGAGAGGGAGGATGTCGTGGCCAACAAGGACCAAAAGAGAAGATCAAACCGGGAAACCAAGAAACCGAAACAGAAAAAGAAGGAAGCCCAGAAGCAACCCGCGACCAGGCTTCAGCTGACAAAGGTTTGAAACCTGCTTCCGCTGTTGGATGGCGGGCCGTCGGGCCGGGTCGCGATCAGCCGAAAATCAGTCCAAATGAGGTAATTCGGCTGCGCGGCCGCTCGGCTCGTGGATAATCTGGCCATATTGCGCACGGCACTCGCCGAATTCATTGGTGGGTGTGCTGCGACTGCACGAAATATTGC
>JBARIB010001009.1:0-2210 GCA_049799535.1 Allostellaceae bacterium
CAACTGCACACTCGTCGAATTTCCCGATTCCAAGCACGAGCCGTTTCTCGAGCAGGATGCCATCCGCAACCGCTGGCTCGATGCCATCGACCGCTTCGTCGCTGACTGCGCCGCGTGCCGCGCCGGATGACCCGCCGGCATCGCGGTCGGGCGGCCTGAGAGGTTCAGCTGCGCGGCGCGTGCTGGGAGAGGATGCGCTGCAACGTGCGGCGATGCATCTTGAGGCGGCGCGCCGTCTCCGAAACATTGCGTTCGCATATCTCGAAGACCCGCTGGATATGCTCCCAGCGGACGCGGTCGGCCGACATTGGATCCTCCGGCGGCTCTGGGATCGCGTCTTCCTGCGCGAGTAGAGCGCGCTCGACGGCGTCGGCATCGGCGGGCTTCGGAAGATAATCCACCGCTCCAGCTTTGACCGCGGCCACCGCAGTCGCGATATTGCCATAACCCGTAAGCATCACGATACGCGCGCCTGGACGGGCCTGGCGCAAAGCGGTGACGACGTCGAACCCGCGGCCATCGCCCAGCCTCATATCGACGACCGCAAAAGCGGGCGCTTGGTCGGTTGCCGCGGCTATCCCGCTCGCGACGCTGTCGGCTGTCGTTACAATAAAGCCGCGACGCTCCATGGCGCGGGCGAGCCGCTGGCACAACGGTGCATCGTCGTCGATGATCAGCAGGGTACGTTCCGATTCCGGAAGGCCCTGCAATCCCGTAGAGAGCATTTCTGCTGCGGGGCGGTTCAGTCGATCGCTAGCTTCCATGATATTGCCTTTGAGCCCGTTCGTGCCTCAACCTCGGATCGCGGCCGGCATACGCTGTCGCGACGGGCGGGCGGATCTTCTCTACCATCTCCAAATTGGCTCGATTCCAAGAAATCGCAACATGCGCCCCCCCCTCCGGGAGGTTATCGAATACCAGCCTTGCGCCACTGCGCTCCAGTAGGCTGCGCGCAATAAAGATGCCAAGCCCCATGTGATCCGCAGCACCGGCGCGCGTCGAAACGTAAGGCTCACCGAGGCGTCCGATAAGATAAAGAGGAAAGCCTGGACCGTCATCAGCGATCTCGACCGTTACCGCCTCTTTGTCCCAGAACGTCGTGACGCTGACCTCGCGCTGCGCGAACTGGACCGCATTCTGGATGAGGTTGTTGAGCCCATGCATGATCTCGGGGCTGCGGCGCACGAGCGGCTCCTCCGGCCCGGGCTGCCCCGCGGTCGCAAAGATCAGCTTGACTTCTTTATCCTGATGGGTCGCTCCCGCGGTCTCCACCAAGGCGGAAATCGGCAACCGAGTATAGGGCGAGCCGCCGTCATGTTCCGGCCGCTGCGCCAGCTCGGCCAGGATTTTCCTGCAACGCTCCGATTGGCTCAACAGCAGTGCCGCGTCCTCGCCATGCGGACTGTTGTCGGGCAGATCGCGGACCAATTCCTTGGCGACAACAGCAATCGTAGCAAGCGGGCTGCCGAGTTCGTGCGCCGCCGCCGCGGCGAGCGCCCCCACCGCCGAGATCTGCTGCTCGCGGGCCAGCGCCAGCTGGGTTGCCGCAACTGCATCGCGTAGCCGCCGCGCCTCCTGCGCAACGCTCCAGGTATAGGCTCCGATAAAGACAGTCGCGAGCACGAGCGCCACCCAGATGCCGAGCACGAGCTCAACCGGAAACGTTAGCGGCTCCGTGCGCCAGGGCAACGGCATGTGGCAAAGGGCGAGCACGCTGATCGCCGCAACAGCGAGAAGCGAAAGCGCGATGACCGGCCGACGGGACAGCACCGTCGCGGCGACGGTCACCGGTGCCACGATCAGGATCGAGAACGGGTTCTCCAGCCCCCCGGTCAGGTAGAGGAGGATCGCGAGCTGCAGGATATCGTAGCCGAGACACAATGCGGCGTCGCGCTCCCCGAGGCGGGCAGAGAACTTACGGAGCAGGATCAAAATGACGTTCAACATAACTGAGCTGGCGACGATCGCGAGCGCCGGAAGCAGCGCAAGGCGATACCCGAGCCCGTAATGGACGATCAGAATCGTCAATGCCTGACCTGCGATCGCCACCCAGCGGATCGGCACCAGGGTACGCAGGCTGATCCGGCCGAAGCTGGTGTCCGGCTCGCTGGCGGCGATAAACCTAGCTTCGCTCATCCTAGCTCGTCGCAATTATTCGGGATCCAGTCGCAAACTCCGGCTGTTCGAATTCCTGATCGCCAGCCCAGGCT
>JBARIB010001010.1:0-1876 GCA_049799535.1 Allostellaceae bacterium
CCGGGCGCGCGCGCCCGCGGCCCGCGGAAATCCTGGAGAACGCGCTCTCCCAACGGGCTCTGGCGAGCCGGCTCGTTCATCAGCTGCGGCCCATACTGGCCGACGCCGCAAAATCCCCGACGCTTGCATCTGACCGGATCGACGATTCACCTGGCCAGCCATTGCCGGTAGCCGGTAATGGCTGCGGTGGCTATCGCGTCTGCTTTCTCAATCAATTTGCCCGGGGGGCCAAGACGATAACGGCCTGCCAGCGCTCGATCGTGATCCGCTCGGCCAAATCGCGCGAGGACGCCATCGAAGAAGCAAAAAAGCGCTTTGCCGAACTCGAGGGTGTTCCCGATTGGCGCCTCCATGCCACCATAATCGAAGCGGGATCGCTCGACGACGAGCCGAGCGCATCCACACGCGGTGAATAAGCAGGTCTTTTGAAAGAAGGCTCGCAGGACTCAACGAAACACGGCTCTGCTGCGACCGACGGAGGTCAACCATGACCGGCGCAACTTCCGACGAGGCGACTACGATGTACCGCGCGAGTAAAGCCGTCGGCGTATTTGCCGATGCCGAGGCGCTGGACGCCGCCGTCGGCCAGTTCGGGATTTCGGGGCGCTCCGCTGCCAATGATCGTCTTCAGAGGCCTTATGGAGAAAGCTTCTCAAAGCCGCAGGCTGGATCTGGCGGCCAATTGCACTCTTCGAGGCGGTCGGCCATTGCCCGCAGAAGGCGGCTCGCATGCTCGCGGTCGATGCTTTTGTCGTCGATGACGACTTCCACATGCTCCTTTCCCGGTACAGCTTCGCCGATCCGGAAGAATGGCTTCTCATCTCCGAGGTTAGCGCTGATGCGAAAGGCCATCTCTCGACTCCGAATAACCCGCACGACCTTCGAGCGATTAAATCGACCGGCGCGGTGGGCGCATTGATGCAGATCAACGAAGCTTTGCCCCGACGGTGGGCTTTGTAGAGGTCATACCAAAAGCCAGAGTCGGGTATGGATCTGCAGACGCAATGGACGAGCGACCATAAGCTCGTAACAGTTGAAGATTACGAGCCGTTGATCGGCGCTGAAGCTGTCGAGCGCATCGGCCGTAAAGCCGAACGCCTGCGCGACCTGCATGTGGTCAACGTCAATTCCACCTATTACGGCGGCGGCGTTGCGGAGATCCTGTCGTCGCTGACCCTGCTGATGAACGCGTCCGGCATCAAGACGGGTTGGCGGGTCATTCAGGGGCGCCCGGAGTTCTTCAGCATCACCAAAAAGATTCACAATGCACTGCAGGGCGGTGACATCAACCTCAGCGATTTGAAGAAAAACATCTACGAAGAAGTTGTCTTCGAAAACGCCGCGCGGATGCATCTCGACCATGATTTGGTGATCGTTCACGATCCACAGCCTCTCCCTCTCATCGAATTTGTGCGAAAGCGCAGCCCGTGGGTGTGGCGCTGCCACGTCGACCTGTCAGCCCCCAATCGCGACCTCTGGGCCTATCTCGCTCCGTTCATCGAGAGCTACGACGCCGTCGTTCTGTCGCTGCCCGAATACGCCCAGAAGCTGACCACGCCACAGCGTTTCATCATGCCGGCGATCAACCCATTCTCGACGACCAACAAGGAGCTCAGCGAGGCGGAAATCGCCGAGCGGCTCGACCATTACGGCATCCCGACCGATTTGCCACTCGTTGTCCAGGTTTCGCGCTTCGATAAGTGGAAGGACCCTGAGGGTGTAATTCGGGCTTTCAATATTGCCCGAAAGCAAGTCGATGCGACACTTGTCCTGGTCGGCAACGTCGCGACCGACGACCCCGAGGGCCAGGAGGTCTTCGCTTCGCTGTGCAGGTGCAGCGAGGAGCGAATCCGGATCCTCTCGGTACAGGATTCCG
>JBARIB010001011.1:0-9017 GCA_049799535.1 Allostellaceae bacterium
ACCGCCGCCGCGGCGATCCGCGCCGCCGCTTCGTCCTCGCCGACATCGCCCGCTTCGAGCCGTGCGACTGTGATCGTGGCAAGACCGGCCCCGGCGATTGCGTCGACATCGGCGTGCGATAGTACCCGGCCTTTTTTGAGCGCGGCTGTGCCGAGCCTCAGGCTGTGGGCGAGGATCGCGCCTTCCGCTTCGGCGACCGGGACTTCACCGAACCTCATGCCGCCTCCGCGCGCTCGCCCCGCCTGAGGATCTGCGTCATCTGTGCCACGATCGAGATCGCAACCTCAGCCGGCGATACCGCGCCGATCGCCAGCCCGATCGGACCGTGAATTCGGGCAAGGTCGGCCTCGCTGAACCCCAGCTCAGTCAGACGGCTGCAGCGAGCGGCATGTGTCCGTCGCGAGCCGAGGGCCCCGATGTAGAAGCAATCCGAACGCAGCGCCACGGCGAGCGCCGGGTCGTCGAGCTTGGGGTCATGCGTCAAGGTGACGACCCCCGAACGGTGGTCGGGCTGCAACCGCTCGAGCGCCTCATCCGGCCATTCCTGTGTCAATTCGATACCGGGAAACCGCGCCTCGGTTGCGAAGGACCCGCGCGGGTCGATGACGGTGACGCCGTAATCGGCGAGCTGCAGCATTTGCACTAGCGGCTGGGCGATATGGACCGCTCCGACCACAAAGCAGCGCCGCGGCGGACTGAACACCTCGACAAAGATCCGGCCAGACGGTGTGTCCAGGGTTGTATTGCGGTCGCTCCGCAGCACGGTGCGAACGCTATCAACCGTTGCTGAGTCGAGTTCCAACTCGCCCTCAGCCGAGCTTTCATCGAGCAGCATCTGCCGACCACTGGCGAGATCTGTCGCCAGCGCAACGGAACGGCTCTCGCGGCCGGCCGCGACAATCGCATCGAGAAACTGTCGCTTCATTCGACGCGCTCGACAAAGATCTGGATCTTGCCGCCGCAGGCGAGCCCGACCTCCCAGGCCTGATCGTTGGTGATGCCGAAATCGAGGAGTCGCGGCTTGCCGTCGCGCATGACTTCGAGCCCTTCGGTCACGACCGCGCCTTCGACGCAGCCGCCCGATACCGAGCCCACAAACGCGCCGGAATCGGCGACGGCGAGCTTGGCGCCGACCGGCCGCGGCGAGGAGCCCCAGGTGCTGACCACCGTAGCCAGCGCGACGCTCGCGCCAGCTTCCCGCCAGCGCCGCGCCTGATCGAGGATCTCGGCCGTATCGCTCATGCTGCCCTCTCTTGCTTATCCCGCGGCGCCGTTGCCGCCGTCCCGCGCCGCGCCGTCGGTGCGCTCAGCACCTCGATCAGGCTTTCAAGGCTCTCGAGGTTGTGCACCGGGCGGAATTCGTCGACATGCGGCATCATCGCCTTCATCCCGAGAGATCTTGGCTCGAAACCCTCATAGCGCAACAGCGGGTTCAACCATATCAACCGCCGGCACGAGCGATGCAGCCGGTCCATCTCATGCGCGAGGCCGGCCCCCGCGTCGCGGTCGAGGCCATCGGTAATCAGCAGCACGATTGCTCCCTGACCGAGCAACCGCCGCGACCACAGCCGGTTGAACTCGGCAAGGGCGTAGCCGATACGCGTCCCGCCTGACCAATCCACCACTGCCTCGGCAACACGTTCGAGTGCCAAATCGACATCGCGGTGCCGCAGATATCGGGTGATGTTCGTAAGCCGCGTGCCGAAGACGAAAGTATAGACGCGGTCGCGGTCGTTGGTGACCGAATGCATGAAATGCAGGAAGATGCGGCTGTAGCGGCTCATCGACCCGGAGATGTCGCAGAGCACGACGAGGGGTGGCGGGCGGCGGCGCGGACTGCGCCGCTTCAATTCGATGAGCCCGCCCGATCGCAGCGCGGCGCGAAATGTCGCACGCAAATCGGCGCGGGCGCCGTGCCGGTCGGGCGCAAAGCGCCGCGTCGGCACATCCTGCACCGGCAGCCGAAGCCTCGCGATCGCCGCCTTGGCGCGCGCCAGCTCTTCCAATGACATCTTTTCGAAGTCCATGCCGCGCAACTGCTCGCGGTCGGAAAAGCTCATTGCCGCGTCGACCTCAGTCTCTGCCTCTTCGGCTTCGCCCTCTTTGCCGATATCGGGGTGAAGCGCTTCGGCGAGACGCCGGATCATCGCGGTACCCTGGTCCTCGGCGGCGTCGATCCGCAATTCCGGCAGAACCAGGCCCATCATTTTCTTCAGCAGGTCGGGATTGCGCCAGAATACGTGAAAGGCCTGATCGAAGATCAGCCGCTGGTCCGGCCGATTGACGAACACGGCATGCAATGTCCAATAAAAATCCGTGCGGTTCGTAATGCCGACCGTCGAAACCGCGGCAACGGCGTCGATGACTTTGCCTGGCCCGACCGGCAAGCCCGCGGCGCGCAAAGTGCGCGCGAAGTGCATCAAATTGGCGAGCAGCCGCCCGCCGCCTTCCGGCATGGTTTTCACGCCGCCGAGGCGGCCTCGGCCTTGACCTGCTCTAGCAGGCGGGCGGCTTCGCTGCCGTGTAGCCGTGCGATGTCGTCCTGGTATTTGAGAAGCACACCCAATGTGTCGTTGATGGCGTGTGGCGTCAGCTCGAGCACGTCGAGCTGCATCAGGGCTTCGGTCCAGTCGATCGTCTCGGCGATGCCGGGGAGCTTGAACAGATCCATCGTGCGCAGCCTCTGCACAAAGCCGACGACCTGGCGCGATAGCTGCTCGCTTGCGCGCGGCGCCTTGCGTTTCAGGATCTCGAGTTCGCGTGCGGCAGTCGGGTAATCGACCCAGTAATAAAAGCAGCGCCGCTTCAATGCGTCGTGGATCTCGCGCGTGCGATTCGATGTGATGACGACGATTGGGGGATGCTCGGCATGGATCGTGCCAATCTCCGGGATTGTCACCTGAAAATCGGAGAGCAATTCGAGGAGGTAGGCTTCAAACGGCTCGTCGGTGCGGTCAAGCTCATCGATCAGCAACACCGGCGGACCTGCGATGTCGGGCTCCAGCGCCTGCAAGAGCGGCCGCTTGATCAGAAAACGATCGGAGAAAATCGTGCTCTCGATCTCGCCGCGGTCCTCCTCGGCAGCTTCGGCGAGGCGGATCTCGATCATCTGGCGTGCATAATCCCATTCATAAACTGCCGAGGCGACATCGAGCCCCTCATAGCACTGCAGGCGGATCAGCCGGCGTTTCAGTGCCATCGCCAGCACCTTGGCGATCTCGGTCTTGCCGACCCCGGCTTCGCCTTCGAGAAACAACGGCCGGCTGAGGTGCAGCGCCAAATGCACGGCTGTCGCGAGACTGCGATCTGCGACGTAATCGGCGCTGCCGAGGAGGGCAAGCGTGTCGTCGACCGAGGCGGGGAGGGGGGTCATCAGCAAAGCCGCATCCAATTGATTGCCCATTCCAGCGAAATCCCTCTCCCGACATCAGAGGGAGCGAACGCGGCGATAAGCCTATCTAATCGCTACGCCGTAGCCATGCCACCCCAGCCTTGGATTGGACACCCCGGAAGCAGGACAATATGATTGCATTATTGCACATAACGGCCGACCGGCGTTTCGCTGCTGCCACCAGGACGGCGGAGCTGGCGGACCGCGTGAGCCTGCTCTCGCTCTAGATTGCTATAGTCGGGCGCCGCTATCCGCAGCCGGCGACGGCGCGGCGGGTCATGACCCCGACGATATGGGCGCGGTACTCGGCGCTCGCGTGGATGTCGGAGTTGAGGCCATCGTCGGGTATCGTGATGTCCTTGATGGCATCCGGGGTAAAGGATTGGGCGAGCGCCGCTTCCATCGCGGGGACGCGGAAGACGGACGGTCCGGCGCCGGTCACTGCGACGCGCACACCGCCAGGGGTGCGGGCGACAAAGACGCCGACGATTGCATAGCGGGAGGCCGGGTTGCGGAATTTCTGGTAGCAGGCGGTTTGCGTCTTTGGGAAACGCACTGCGGTGACGATCTCGCCGGACTGGAGTGCTGTCTCGAACATGCCGGTAAAGAAATTCTCGGCCGTGATTTGGCGCTTCGTCGTCTGCACGGTGGCGCCGAGGGCAACGAGGGCCGCCGGGTAGTCGGCGGCCGGGTCGTTGTTGCTGATCGATCCGCCGATTGTGCCGCGGTTGCGCACCGCCGGGTCGCCGATCATCCCGGCCATCGCCGCAAGCGCCGGGATCCCTTGCTTAACGACCGGTGAGCGCTCTACCTCGGCATGCCGGGTCATCGCTCCGATGACGATCGCGTCACCGGCATCGGTGATGCCGCGCAGCGAGGCGATCGCGGCCAAGTCGACCAGATCCGAGGGCTTGGCGAGCCGCAGTTTCAGGGTCGGGATCAATGTCATGCCGCCGGCGACGAGCTTGGCTTCCTCGTTGGCGCCGAGCAAGTTGGCAACTTCGTCAAGGCTTGTCGGCTTGTGATAATTGAATTCGTACATCGGGCTCTCCCCTATTCTGCGGCAAGCGGCGAGCGGTGCTGTTGAATGAGGCGCCACAGCCTCTCCGGCGTTGCCGGCATGTCGAGATGCCGGATGCCGAGCGGCTTTAAGGCATCGACCAGGGCGTTGGTGATCGCCGCGGGAGCGCCGATCGCCCCGGCTTCGCCGCAGCCTTTGACGCCGAGCGGGTTGTGCGTACACGGGGTGACGTTGGTCGACAGCTTGAAAGACGGCAGGTCGTCGGCCCGCGGCATCGCGTAATCGTTGTAGGAGCCGGTCAGCAATTGTCCGGTCTCCTTGTCATAGACGCAGCCCTCGAGCAATGCCTGGCCGATCCCTTGCGCCAGGCCGCCATGGACCTGACCTTCGACGATCATCGGGTTGAGGATGCGCCCGAAATCGTCGCTGGCAGTGAAATTGACGACCGCGACCTGGCCGGTCTCGGGGTCGATCTCGACCTCGGCGATGTGGGCGCCCGATGGGAAGGTGAAGTTCTTCGGATCGTAGAAGGCGGTCTCGTCGAGACCGGGCTCCAGTTCCTCGATCGGGTAATTGTGCGGCACGTAAGCAGTCAACGCGACCTCGGCCAAGGTCTTCGAGCGGTCGGTGCCGGCGACGGAGAACTTGCCATCCTTGAACTCGACATCGGCCTCGGCGGCTTCGAGCAGGTGAGCGGCGATCTTGCGGCCCTTGGCGATGACCTTGTCCATCGCCTTGACGATCGCAGAGCCGCCGACCGCCAGTGAGCGTGAGCCATAGGTGCCCATGCCAAAAGGGATCTTGTCGGTGTCGCCGTGGATGACCTCGACGTTTTCGATCGGAATGCCGAGCCCGTCTGCGACGAGTTGCGAAAAAGTCGTCTCGTGCCCCTGACCGTGGCTGTGCGATCCGGTAAGGATCGTCACGCTCCCGGTCGGGTGAACCCGGACTTCGGCGCTCTCGTAAAGGCCAGCGCGGGCGCCGAGCGCCCCGGCGACAGCAGAAGGGGCGATGCCGCAGGCCTCGATGTAGGTGGCGAGGCCGAGGCCGCGCAATTTGCCGTGGCCCGCCGCCTCGCGTCGCCGCGTCTCGAAGCCGTGAACGTCGGCGGCCTTCAGCGCGAGATCGAGTGTCGTAAAGTAGTCGCCGCTGTCGTATTGCAGTGCGACGGGTGTTTGATAGGGATAGGCGTCCTTCGCGATGAAATTACGGCGGCGCAATTCGGCCGGGTCCATCCCCAGTTCGTCGGCCGCGAGGTCGACGATGCGTTCGAGAAGGAAGGTCGCCTCCGGACGGCCGGCGCCGCGATAAGCGTCGACCGGGACAGTGTGAGTGAACACGGCCTTGGTCTCGACATAGATCGCCGGGGTCGTATAGGTGCCGGCCAGCAGGGTGCCGTAAAGATAGGTCGGGATGGAGGGGGCAAAGGTCGAGAGATAACCGCCCATATTGGCGATCGTCGAGACCTTGAGCGCGAGAAACTTCGCCTGGTTGTCGAGCGCCAGCTCGACATGCGTGACATGATCGCGGCCGTGGGCGTCGGACATGAAGCTCTCGGAGCGCTCGGCGGTCCATTTGATGGGCCGCCGCAGCTTGCCGGCGGCCCAGGTGACGATCGCCTCTTCGGCGTAGTGGTAGATCTTCGATCCGAAGCCGCCGCCGACATCGGGGGCGACCACCCGCAGCTTGGCCTCCGGGATGTGCAGCACAAAGGCGCCCATCAACAGGCGGATCACATGCGGGTTCTGGCTCGTCGTGTAGAGCGTGTACTCGCCGGTCGCCCGATTGAACTCACCGATCGCGGCGCGCGGCTCCATCGCATTGGGGACGAGCCGGTTGTTGGTCAAGTCGAGCTTGACGACCCGTGCTGCCGTGGCGATGGCTGCGTCGACCGCGGCGAGGTCGCCCAGATGCCAATCATAGCAAAGATTGCCGGGCGCTTCGGCGTGCACCTGCGGGGCGCCCGACTGAAGCGCCGTGACGGGGTCGATCGCCGCCGGCTCCTCGACGTAGTCAACCTGGATCAACTCTACGGCGTCGCGGGCCTGGGCGAGAGTCTCGGCGATGACGACGGCGACCTGGTCGCCGACATGGCGGACCCCGTCGACGACGAGCGGCGGGTGGGGAGGCTCGACCATCGGTGAGCCGTCCTTCGAGTGAATCTGCCAGCCGCAGGGCAGTCCGCCGACTCCGTCGGCAGCCATGTCCTTGCCGGTATAGACAGCTACGACACCCGGCGCCGAGGCGGCGGCCGAGGTGTCGATGCCGGCAATCCGTGCGTTGGCGTGCGGGCTGCGCAGGATGTAGGCGTAGAGTTGCCCGGGGCGGTTGATGTCGTCGGTATAGGTGCCCTGACCGGTCAGGAAACGGTAATCCTCACGCCGCCGGACCGGCGTTCCGATCACGGTCATCGCCGTTACTCCGCGGCCACCCCATGGGCGCTGGGCGGCATCTCACCCCGCATGACCGCTGCCCCCTCGATGATCGCCAGCACGATGTTGTGATAACCGGTGCAGCGGCACAGATTGCCTTCGAGATACTCGCGAACCTCGCGCTCGGTCGGATTGGGGTTATTTTTCACCAGATCGAGCGCGCTCATGATCATGCCGGGCGTGCAGAACCCGCATTGCAGCGCGTGATTGTTGCGAAACGCCTCCTGCATCGGGTGCAGAGTGTCGCCGTCCGCGACCGCTTCGATGGTTAACACCGAGCGGCCTTCGGCTTGCAGCGCCAATAGGGTGCACGCCTTGACGGCCTCGCCATCGACGTGGACGACGCAGGCGCCGCATTGGCTGGTATCGCAGCCGACATGGGTGCCCGTCAGGCCGAGTTGCTCGCGCAACAGCTGCACCAACAATGTGCGGCCTTCGACCGTCGCCGAAACCGGCTTGCCGTTGACAGTTAGGCTGACCGTCTTCTGCATCGAAATCTCCCTGGACCGATCACTAGGCCGCCGAAGGACGGCGGAAACTCCGGGCGGAGTTTTATGCTGCCTCCGCCCGCGGTCAAGCCGCTAACGGGTCACGCGCCGGCCGGTGAAGAAATAGAGTATCCCGCCGATGATCGCCGCAAGCCCCGTCACCCACAGTACCGGCGGAAGCCTGACGTCTTTAGGCTTTGCGCCGGTTTCGTGCGCCGGAACTGCCGTCTCCGCGGCGACCGAGGATGTCGACGCAGCTTCGGCCGCCGCGATTTCGGGGGCCGCCATCGCCGGCTGCCCCGGCGCGACGGCAGCGACGAACCGCGCGAAGAAGTTCTCGGCCATCCGGCGAGCCACCGAGTCGATGAGGCGCGAGCCGATCTGCGCCAACTTACCCCCGACATGCGCCTGCACAGCGTAATGCAGCACCGTCGCACCGCCATCTTCGTCGAGGTTGACCTTGGCGCTGCCCTTGGCGAAACCCGCGACACCGCCGCTGCCCTCGCCGGCAATCGTGTAGCTCTGCGGCGGGTCGAGATCAGACAATGTCACCTTGCCGGCGAAATTGGCCTTCACCGGTCCGACCTGTGCGAGCACCTTGGCGGTGAACTCGGTGTCGGAGACCTTTTCGATTGTCTGGCAACCGGGAATGCTGCTCTTCAAGATTTCCGGATCGTTGAGCCCCTCCCAGACGCGCTGCCGGGGAGCGGGGATGCGAAACTCGCCCGTCATTTCCATCGGCGTGATCCTTTCCTGCGACTCGCGAGTGTGGCGCTTGGGTCCGGCGATTGCAACCGCGAGCGGAGCCGACATCGGTGTGGAATAACTTCGCCGTTGCTGCGGTCCTGGTCGATGCGGGGTAGAAGAGCGCATGGCGTGGATCGCGGAGCGGCGTCGGCGAAGCCGGTTCGAGGCGGTGGTGCTGCCCCATCTCGATGCCGGTTATGCGCTTGCGAGGTGGCTGACGCGGAACGAGGCGGATGCCGCCGATGTCGTGCAGGAGGCGTGTCTGCGGGCGTTTCGTTATTTTGACAGTTATCGCGAGGGCGACGCCAAGAGCTGGCTCTTAAAGATCGTGCGTCGGGCCTGCTATGACTGGCTCGAGCGCAACCGGCCACCCGATACCGTGCCCCTCGAGATCGAGAGCGAAGCCGAACGCTCCGTTGATGGCTCGCCGGGATCGGCCTTCGATGCCGACGCGCTGCTGCAAAACCGTTCCGATCTGCGACGGCTCGATCGACTCATCGAAGAACTCCCGCCACCGCTGCGCGAGGCGATCGTACTGCGCGAATTGCAAGAGCTGGATTACCGCCAGATCGCTGAAGTGACGGGGGTGCCGATCGGTACCGTCATGTCGCGGCTTCACCGGGCACGCGCGGCGCTGCGGCAGGCGTGGGAAGGGAAAGGACATTGTAATGCAGTGTGAGGAGGTCCGGTCGCGGCTGGATGCCTATGTCGACGGTGAACTCGTAGCCGACGAGCGGGCGCTGTTGCGCGAGCATGTGGATGGCTGTCCGAACTGCAGTTCGGAAATCGCTGGGCTCGCGCAATTGCGCGCCGAAATTCGTCAATCCGCCCCTATCTACACCGCGCCTGAGGAATTGCGCTCGCGGATCCGCTTCGCACTGCGCCGCGAAGCGGCCGCGAATGCGCAGGCGGCGCCGCGCGCGCCCGGCTGGCTCGCC
>JBARIB010001012.1:0-1822 GCA_049799535.1 Allostellaceae bacterium
GCTGGGGACCGTGGAACCGCCTCAGCGCCTTCCTTTTCCGGTCGCCTCGTCGGGCGAGCGTGTTTTACCTGATGATGGTTGCCGGTCGTCGGACGCTGCTGTGCCTGATGCGGCGACGTCAGATCGCATAACTCGAGAGGACGAAACAAGCAAGTTAGCGCGTCGCTCGTTTTCGCTTGCTTCCGGATTTAGCGGAGGCACCAAAATTCGCGCCGCTAGGCCGATACCGTTAGCCAGGTAGAGTCGCGGCGGCATATCCGTATAAAGCCATCGTCTCGGCGATCATACGATCGACCCCGAATCGCTCGCGCACAAATCGGGGACTGATCTCGCGAGCACGATCGAACCATCGCGGATCGTCCATCATTGCGCAGAGACGCGATGCCGCCGCGTCCGGTGAATCATCACTGGAGACAATGCCGTTCTCTCCCGGCATCACGGCTTCCGCGACACCGCCGGCCTCCATTGCCATCACCGGCAACCCTAACCACTCGGCTTCGAGCAAGACGTTCGGCGTGCCTTCAAACCGCGAGGTCAGCAGGAACAAATTCATCGCGTTCAGCATCCGGCCCACCTCGTTGGTCGGAGGGATCAAGTGAACATGATCTGCGTACGGTACGCCTGCGAGAAATATTGACATCTCCTTCCGCAGAGGTCCGTCGCCGACCAGCAGAAAGTGCGTGTCGGGGCGCAATGAGAGGAGTCTCGCGGCTATCTCCAGCCAGAGGAGTGGGCGCTTTTCCGGCCAGAAGCGGAAAATCGAACCGACCACGAAGGCACCCGGCGGAATATTCTCCCGTCGCCGCAGCATCCGCGCGTCTTCCGGATCTCGTTTGAGGTCGTCGAGGGCGACACCATTGCGCAGGACGTGATAGCGCTCGCGCGGAAGGCCGAGCCAATGTGAGAAATCCGCTGCCCCCGCTTCGCTGTTATTGACCAAGATCACGGCGGGATGTTCCGCAAGAGCCTGGTATGCCGGCCGCATATAGGACTGATGATAGGCGAAATTAGACGGATTGACGTTGCGGCTCGACAGCACGATTCGCGGCACTCCCGCGAGAACCCCCGCAATACCGCACTTGATCGAGGTGCTGTCTTGCCAGGCATGCAGCACCTCGGGGCGGCGGTCGCGGAATTCCGAGGTCAGATCAAGAATCTCCTCAACCAATGGGGCCGGTAAGAAGCCGAGCATCTCGGCCACATCCGGGTCAATTCCTTTAAAGCCGTCTCGGGTGAGGCGGGTGCGTTTTTCGACTTGCGCGACGGCGACCCTCGAACTCAGCTCCGGCAGCAGAAAGGCGCGCTCGGGTGACTCGAAGAGATACTCACCAAGGAAGGTGACGCTTTCGAGCGACTGGCAGCTCAGGCCATTGAGCGTGTTCACGATCTGGCGCTCGGCGCCACCCGCCGCTAGGCCGGCGTTGACAAGGAGCACACGTCGTACCACTGCCTCGCGGGCGGGCGCGGCTCTGCTCGCTCGCCGGAGCAGTTCCGTAAAGAGCTTTTTGGTATCCGGCGCAGACATGCCTGAGTATTTGGAGGCTGATGCCGAACCGGCTCGGATCACAGCGGCAGCGGGAATCGCACCACCGGCCCGTATCCCCAACAGCCGATCCGTAGCGCGCCGGATCCACGGGATGCGCCGGAGATAACGCCAGCTCCTTCTCAGCGGATGATCCGTTGGGAGCCGCGAGACGCGGCGGTAGACGCCGGCTACCATGCTTCCGCGGCGAGCCTCGGCAGGGCGGATACTCTCTCGACGGTGAAGATCGGGCAAAGATTGACAATGGAGGTAGTATAGAGGCGCGGCGCGCCGACGACC
>JBARIB010001013.1:0-22749 GCA_049799535.1 Allostellaceae bacterium
CCGGCTTGGGCCACGACCAGACGGGATCAAAATTCACAAACTCGCCATGAAAAGCGGCCTCCTCCTGCGTCCACAGCGCCTTCATAGCCAGGATACGTTCGCGCATCAGCTTGAAGCGGGTGTCGTAGTGGGCGCCGTGGTTTTCCATTTCTTCGATGTTCCAGCCACCGCCGATGCCGAAAAATGAACCGTCCGCCCGACATTTGGTCGAGGCTCCGACGCATTTCGCCGTGACGATCGGGTCGTGCTCGGGGATCAGGCAGATGCCGGTGCCAAGCAACAGCTTCTTGGTTGCTGCTGCGGCAAATGACAGGCCGACAAACGGATCGCGGATATAATGAATATCTCTTTGGCAGCTCTCCGCCACTGGGGAAAGGAGTGCGACGGCTGGTCGGGATATGGGTGTGCTCCGGCAGATAGAGCGAGGCAAAGCCGCGCTCCTCGAGTGCACGCGCGAGCTCACCGATATCGATCCCATAGTCGGGATTGAAGTAGAAAACGCCAACGCGCATGTGGATTCCTCTCCGCGTCGGATGGGTGTCGTCTAAGATGACATAGTTAGAAAAGTTCGACCATGGAGGAGAGCCATGCCGGTCGCGACCGTCCGCGGTGTCGATATCAATTACCAGGTGCTCGGTGAGCGCGGTCCTTGGCTGGCGCTGCAGCCCGGCGGCAGGCGCGCCCTTTCAGGTGTCAAATCTCTCGGGGAGAAGATCGCCGACGCCGGCTGCCGGGTGCTCGTCTACGACCGGCGCAATTGCGGCGCCTCCGGCATCTCGTTCGATGGCGGCAATTCCGAGAACGAGGTTTGGGCCGAGGATCTGCGCGCCCTGTTATCGCAGCTTGATGCTCTGCCCGCGTATATCGGAGGCAGCTCGTCGGGCTGCCGGCTGGCGCTGCTGATGGCATTGCGGCATCCGGCGGATGTGCGCGGCCTTCTGCTGTGGCGCGTGACCGGCGGCAGCTACGCGGCGCGGCGCCTGGTCGAGAATTACTACACGCAATTCATTGACGCGGCGCGGCGCGGCGGCATGGAAGCGGTTTGCCGCACCGAGCATTTCAGTGAAGTCATCAGCAATAATCCGGAGAACCGCGCGCGGCTCATGGCGATCGAGCCGCCACGCTTTATCGCGGTCATGGAAGAGTGGCGCCGCGCGTTCAACGAAGGCGCGCATCATCCGGTGATCGGCCTCAGCCCCGCGGAACTGCGTTCATTGACGATGCCGGCCTGCATCATCCCCGGCAATGACCGGGTCCACCCGCGCGAACCCGGCCAAGTCGCCCATCGCTTGATGCCGAACAGCGAGTACCACGAAGTCCTGGCCGAGGACCGGCCTGACCTCGACGTGGCGTTGGAAGATTGGAACGCCAAAGAAGGGCTGTTGGCGGCCATCTTCATTGATTTCCTGAGGCGGACCGAGCGCCGCGTCTGAAACGCCGGGCGTGCCGGCCGCGGTTAGAAAGCCGCGGGCAACAAAGGCACCGGCACGATATGCTCTTCGACGCCGCGAACCCCGGCGACGTTTTCTGCGGCGACTCGCAAGGCCTCTCGCTCTTCCGGTGGACGGTCGTCGGATACCCAGATGTGCACGACACCGTCCCGAACGATGATGTCGGATGCCCAAGTGTGCACCCACTCCTGGCCCTGGAGCTCCGTCAATAATCTCTGGCGGATCGTGCGGTCATCCGTGGCGGTATCGTCCGTCAACCGGCTTCCCGCTGCAGCCAGTGCGCGCACCAGATTGGCACGGCTGACGATTCCGACGAGCTTGCCGTCCTTAATAACGGGCACCCGCTTGATCCTTCTCGTCTCGAGCAGGTTTGCGATATCGGCGAGTTCGGTGGTGTCGGTGACCGTGATGACCTCGCGCGTCATGACGTCCTTGGCGGTTCGGCCATGCGACTTCACGTAATCGCGAGCAAGCTCCTCGTCGGACCCGACGGTGTCGAGCCACCATGAGCGGCGGCGACGTTGCACGCGCCGTTCGGTTCCTGTTTCAACGCGATGCAGCAGATCGCCTTCACTGACGATTCCGAGCAGCCGCTGATCGGCGTCGACGACCGGAACCCCGCTGATGCTCCGTTCGGATAAGACCTTTGCTATTTCCTGGACCGATGTATCGGGCCCGACGGTGATCACGTTCGTCGTCATCACATCCATAGCGCGCATCGGATATCCTCCCTGGTGGTCTGTGAGCTCTTAATTCTACTACATCCTGCCGCTCACGACACCGATCGTCGCAGCGGCTCATGCTATATAACCGCGACGCCCTGGACCTCGACGAGCATCTCGGGGCGGGCGAGCCCCGCGACCGTGATCAGAGCGCTTGCTGGGAAATTATCGCCGAAAATCTCCTTGCGCAGCTCGGTAAAGCGATCTCCATACCGGGCATCCGTAATAAACACGGTCATCGTGACCATGTCCCGCAGGGCGCCGCCGGCTTCTTCGAGAGTGCGGCCGAGGCGGGAGAATATCTCGCGGACTTGGCCTTCGAAATCACCCGCTAACGACTTTCCGGCAGCATCTGCTGCGCCGACCTGGCCGGCCAACCAGACAATTCTGCCACCCTCGCTGATGATCGCCTGCGAATAAGCCCGCGCCTGAGCCGCTTCGCGCTTTATGTAACGCTTGGGCGAATTCCGCACGCTTTGGTCGGTCATCTCCGCCTCCCTATGGGTCATGGTCGCAAAAACTTGCTCGACAATGGTTTCGAGGTCCAGCCGCTCAAGACACAGCTGTCGTGGCCTCGGAGGCGCCTATCTGAGCGCAGATGCCGCGTCCAACCGGACGTCGTCGCCCGGCAGGAAAACCACACCTAAATCCTCGAAGGCGCGTCGGATTGCCTCGATGGTTGCCGCATCCGGTTCACCGCGCTCCGTTTCGAAACCGTCGATCGCGCTGCTGCTGACCGAGGCGGCGCTCGCCAGTTTGTTCACGGACCAACTGAGCAAAGTGCGGGCGGAACGGCATTGAGCGGCGGTAATCATCCCTCATCTCCTGCATCTGCGGAGCGGCGGCCTCTATTTCGCCACGTTTACCAAACACGCGCCACAGAGAAACGTCGCGCCGGCATCGGAATCGGAACTTTTCTTGCGGGCGAGGCGCCTCGCATCTGCCACGTCAGATTCGCCAAACCGCATTGTTGCCGAACTGGCCGCGGCTGCCGAGTTGCTGGGCAAGCAACGCTATCACGGCAAGTTCACGGCGGCGGCCTTCCGCTACCGAATCGGTGCCGGACGTAAGCTCGCCATCCGGATTCCTTGAGTTCTTCGACCGCATCGGCGCGGCCAAACGCGAACCGGACTTGCGCAAACTTACATCAGGCCGCTCGGCGCCTTCGAGAGGCCGGAGGGTGGAACCAAGCATTTGACAAGGGAAAGTTATATTACCCGAGGAAATGAAATCTTAACATCTCTAAAGATAGACTGATCGCTGTAATATCGTTAAGAGCGCAACCAAAGCGGGTGAGTTTACTGGACGGCTTTGTTTGTTCCTGCTATGGTTCTGCGCCATCCGAAGCAAGGCCTGAAAGTTTTAGGCCTCGTTAACATTTCCAGTTCGCGATGCAGCTAAGAGTATTCCGACATTTTATCCCGCTCTCGATCCTGCTTCTCGCATCGTCTGACGCCCTTTTGATCGCTGCCGCATTTTATGCGCTGCTTTTGTATTCGGGAATCGAGACGGCAATCGTGCCCGGGATCACTGGGTTCAGCGCTCAATTGTCAGCCGGATTGTCCTTCGCTTCCGTGACCGCCATGTTATTCCTCGGTGTGTATGGGCAGCAGAGTTTTGTCGATTTACGCCTCTGGTTCAGCAAGATCGCGGCGGCCTCTCTATTAGTTTTGCTACTTGTCTCCTTTTCCGCCACATACTGGCGCGATATTCTTGACCATTTGACCGATTTTGCCCATTTTCCTCTGAAGGCGACTCTGATCTGGCTAGCCTGCGTCTCGGTAACCCGGGGGGCCTTTTCGGTCACCTTCGGACGCGGTCTATTGAAGAGGCGCGTGCTTGTGCTCGGCAACGGAACGCAAGCGGCGCGAATCGCCAGGCTGGTCGAAAGCAGGCAGAACGAACATTTCATACCGGTATCTTTCATCGACTTGTCAGCCGAAACTACCGGCGTCCATACCCACGTCCCCGTCTGGTGTGGGAGCGAGGAGGCCGACGGGCTGATGGCGCTGAGTTCTCGATTGGAGGCCAGCGAAATCGTGGTAGCGGCGGACGACAGACGCGGCCTGCCAGTGCAGCAACTGCTGCACTGCAAGCTTGGCGGTATCAAGGTGACCGACTTCCTTGACTTCTGGGAACGGGAAACGCGGACAGTCGACCTCGACGCGCTTAGGCCCAGTTGGCTGTTTTTTTCCGACGGGTTCCGCTGTGGCCCGGTTGACGAGTTCCTGAAGCGAATTTTCGACATTCTCGTGAGTTCGACGTTGTTGGTTTTGACCTTGCCGCTGCTCCTGCTGACGGCGTGCCTGATCAAGCTCGATAGCCCGGGGCCGGTCCTCTATCGCCAGGCGAGAGTTGGACTGCACGGCCGAGTTTTCACCATTCTGAAATTTCGCAGCATGCGGGTGGATGCCGAAACCGATGGCCGTCCCCGATGGGCCGCCAAAGGCGATCCGCGCGTAACCAGAGTGGGCGCGATCATTCGAAAGCTCCGCATCGACGAACTCGCACAAATCCTCAATGTACTGCGAGGCGACATGAGTTTCGTCGGGCCACGCCCGGAGCGCCCGTATTTTGTCGCCGAGCTTGCCCGGGCCATCCCCTATTACACCGAGCGCCACTGGGTGAGGCCGGGAATCACCGGTTGGGCCCAGATCAACTTTCCTTACGGCGCCTCGACCGAGGATGCCCGACGCAAACTTTCTTATGATCTTTATTACGTGAAGAATCGAAGCATCTTCCTTGATGCGCTGATATTATTGCAGACTGCGCGCGTAGTTCTGTGGAATCAGGGGGCAAGGTAAGGACCCTGTCCTGGATATCTTCGTAGCAGAGACAGTCTACTCGGCATGCGCGCTGTCTTTCGCGCTGCTGATCGGATTGATGGTTTTGCGCGGCCGGACAAGCACCGCCGGGCTCGCGATCTTAGTCTGCTGCCTTGCCTCGCTAATCTGGGCAAGCGCGAGCGCCGTCGCCATCCGCGTCGCCGCGCTCGCTCTCTTGGATAGCATTCGGCTGTCTGCTTGGCTCCTTTTTGCGGTTGGGCTCATAACAATTCGTCCCGGAGAGGAAGGCGGTCTTGGCCGGGCTTATTTCGCCGGCGCGCTGTCCTTCTGCCTAGCGGCAGTCGCCAATGACGGTTGGGTACTGGCCTTCAGCCCCGGCGCGAAAGGACTCTATATCTCCCAGCTGTTGCTTCGTATTGGATACGGCGTCGCCGGGCTGCTCACGGTAGAAAATTACTGGCGCAATACTGAGCCACAACGGCGATGGCACCTCTGGCCGCTCTGTCTAGCCATCGGCGGCCTGTTCGCGTACGAGCTGTTCCTGTTCTCGGATGCGTTTATCACCCGGGGTCGCGTCGATTCCGGCCTCGGCCTCGGACAGCCGATTGTTGCAGCATTCATGGTTCCGCTGCTTGCACTGGCGATGGCGCGCAACCGCGAATGGCGGGTCGACATCCACGTGTCCCGTCAAGTCGTGCTGCACACGGCAACCCTGATCGCCAGCGGCTGCTTTCTTCTCGCGGTCGCCGTGGTTGGAATGCTGTTGCGGGGTTTCGGCGGGGATTGGGGGCTGGTGCTGCAGCTGGCAATGCTGTTTGGCAGCATTGTCGTGCTGGTTACGGTGCTCTCGTCTGGGAGCGTGCGCCGGCGGCTCAGATATCTGATCTCGCGAAATCTTTTTTCGCACAGGTACGATTATCGGGTGGAGTGGCTGAAATTTATCGAGCTGGTTTCAGAACCGAAGGAGAGCGAAGAACTTTCGGTTAGAATCATCCGAGCGCTGGGCGAATTCGTCGATAGCCCGGCGGGCGTACTATGGTCACTCAGCCGTGGCGTCGGTTACTACCCGACGGCGGCATGGCAGCTGCCCATCCCCTGTGCCGGAAAGATGGCAGTCAAAGACGCGTTTGTGCTCGGTTTCCGGAACGGCAGCTGGATCCAGGAACTCAAAGCCGAAGGGACAGAGGAGGTCTGGTCGTTCGCTTCCGACAAGGCGTGGCTGGCTGTCCCGTTGTCACATCGGAGCGAAATCATCGGTTTCGTGGTGCTTGATCGCGCAACGCCGGCTGTCGCCCTTGATTGGGAAGTCTTCGACCTATTGCGCGCGGCTGGGCGACAGGCGGCCAGCTATCTCGCTGAAGAGCGCTCGACAAAGGTTCTGCGCGACAGCCAATTATTGACCGAGTACAGTAAGCGTTTCGCCTTTGTCGTGCATGACATTAAGAATGTAGCGAGCCAGCTCGATTTGATAATGTCAAATTCTAGGAGGCACATCGGCGACCCCGAGTTTCAGCGCGACATGCTTCAGACTGTGGAAGACGCCGTTGCACGTATGAATAAGCTGCTAAACCAGCTAAGGGCCAATGCCGCCCCGCGCCAGCCACGGATGATTGACCCGAACCTCGTTATCGATGCCGTTGTCGCCGAATTCGCGGCTGCTAAAGCGACCATCGAAGTTCGCAAAGATGCCGCCGGATCCGCTGTGGCGATTGCCCCCGACCGGCTCAGATCCGCGCTGATTCATCTTGTGCAAAACGCGATCGATGCATCGGGTCCAGGCGATGGCATCATCATTCTGTCGCGCCGCTCTGGCACCCGGCTGCTGATTGAGGTCATCGATAGTGGCCCGGGAATGGACGCTGTGTTCATCCGTGACGAGCTTTTCCTGCCATTCCGTTCCACGAAATCCGGCGGCTATGGCATTGGCGCTTTTCAGACGCGCGAACTCATCCGTACGGCTGGAGGTGATCTGGAAGTAATCTCTCAAAAAGGGTTTGGTACTACCATGCGAGTGACTCTACCCCTAGTCACCGCCGAGAACGGCCCCGCGTCATCGCTGCCGCAAACTGAACCAAGTGCCGAGGAATGTGAAACCGCTACTGATCGTTGACGACGACAGCGGGTTGCTGCGGCAACTGCGCTGGGCCTTTTCCGATCACAAAGTTCACCCTGCCGGAACGCGCCGGGAAGCAATCGAACTGGTCAGAAGGGCGGCAATTCCGGTCGCCATCCTTGATCTCGGGCTTCCCCCCGATCCCGACGGAGCGTCTGAGGGGCTGGCTGCCTTATCTGAGATCCTGGCCATTGCGCCTGCGACGAAGGTCATCATTGCGACCGGCAACGAAACACGCGACCACGCATTGAGGGCGATTGCGACAGGCGCTTACGATTTCTATCAAAAGCCAATCGATATCGAGGTATTACGACTCATCGTCAGCCGCGCCGAACAAATGTTCGAGCTCGAAGCGGAAAACCGCCGGCTTGCGGCAAGCGCTCCGGCATCGCCGATTGACGGTATCGTCGCGAGCAGTTCGGAGATGTTGCAGGTGCTGCGCAATATCCAAAAAATTGCGCCGACCGACGTTGCCGTGCTGTTGCTCGGCGAGAGTGGCACTGGGAAGGAATTACTGGCTCAAGCGATCCACAAATTGAGCAGCCGCGCCCGAGAACCGTTCGTTCCGATCAATTGCGCCGCTATTCCGGAGACTCTGCTTGAAAGCGAGCTGTTTGGCCACGAAAAGGGTGCGTTTACCGGCGCGGTAAAGCAGAACGTCGGCAGGATAGAAAGCGCCAATCGCGGCACTCTTTTCCTCGATGAGATCGGCGACGTCCCGATGTCGATGCAGGTAAAGCTGCTGCGATTCCTGCAAGACCAAATTGTCGAGCGGATTGGCGGTCGAAAGCCGGTGCAGGTCGATGTCCGGATAGTCTGCGCGACCAACCAGAATCTCGACCGCATGATTGCCGAGGGCCGGTTTAGAGAGGATCTCTATTATCGGTTAAACCAAGTCGCAGTGCTCGTACCGCCGCTTCGCGAACGGCTGGAAGACGTCGTCGTGCTTGCCAGCTTTTTCCTTAAGCGGTTTGCCACGGAATACGAGCGATCGGTGCGCGGATTTACTCCCGCAGCGGTCGTGGCCATAAAAGAGGATAAGTGGCCCGGCAATGTCCGCGAGCTCGAAAACCGCGTGAAACGCGCCGTCGTGATGGGCGACGGGCCGCTGCTCTCGGCCACAGATCTCGGCTTCTCGATATCGGGAGATGAGCCGCAATCGTTCGGCCTTAGGGCTGCCCGTGCCCGCGCCGAGCGCGAAGTGCTCCAATTGGCGCTCGCGCAAGCCGGCTCCAATCTGTCGAAAGCAGCCAAGCTGCTCGGGATCAGCCGCCCCACGCTCTATGACTTGATACAGCAGCACCGAATTGGCTTCGATGCGTAATGCGGGGCCGCTTGTGAAAGGAAAGGCGATGCCACGAGGTCAAAGCCGTCATCCATGGCACGGCATTGTGTTTACCGCGGCGATTTCCGTATTGGCTTGCCATGCCGCCTCCGCCAAAGACGCGGCCGCCTCGGCCAAAGAAGCAGAAGAATACGTCGCAAAGGGTAATCTCAAGGCCGCTGAGATAGAACTTCGCAACGCCATCCGCGAGGCCCCGCAGGATCCGGCCCTTCATGCCCGGCTCGCCGCGGTGTATCTTCAGCTCGGCGAGGTGGCATCGGCGGAGCGCGAGGCGCGATCTGCCCGTGAACGCAATGGCAATGAGGCCGACTATCTACCGGCGCTTGCAGACTCCCTGCTGCGCCAGGCGAAATTCGCTGACCTTTTGGACCTGGTTCAGCCGGGGAACCGCGATCCCGCTCTCGAAAGCAAGGTCAGGACCGCACTCGGTACTGCGGCCGCGGGGCTGCGTGACCGGGCCAAGTCCGAGGCATTGCTCCGTCAGGCAATTGAGCTCGATCCCAGCGCCCTGAGGCCGAAGATACAGCTAGCACGCCTACTCGCGGGAACCAAACCCGGGGAAGCCGACAAGTTACTCGACGAGGCAATCGCCGCCAACCCAACCTCGACCGAAGCGCTGCAAGTCAAGGGCGAGATGATGCGGAGCCGGGGCGACTTGGAAGGCGCACTACGCCTCTTCGATCAAGCGCTAAAGATAAACCCTAAGGACGCGGCGACCCATCTTAGCCGCGCTGCCGCGTTAATAATGCAGGGTAAATTCAAGGCCGCGGACGACGACCTCGATCCTATTCTTAAAGCCTCTCCGAACAATTTCATGGCGAATTACTTGCGCGGCTTCGAGCTTGCTAAACAGCAGCAATACGCCGCTGCCGATCGTATATTTGAGCGCATCAGTCCCGGATTCGCGACGTTCTGGAACGGCTATTATCTGCAGGGCGCGACGAAGTACCAGCTCGGACAGTATGCCCAGGCAGAAGCGCTATTGACCAAATATCTGAGCCGGGCGCCCAACGACCTGAAGGCCGCACGCCTCGCCGCGACCGCTGCTTTGCAACAGCGCGCTGCCGCCCGGGCGATCGAGTATCTCAAACCATTGGTTGATAGGATGCCGGCCGATACGGCAACTTTGACCGTTCTCGGCAACGCCTACATGGCGGACCGAAAGCCGGATCTTGCATTGCAGCAATTTGAAAAGGCTGCCGTCCTCGATCCCGACGATCCAAAAATCAAGACACAGGTCGCCGTTTCGGAGCTCGATACCGGGCAGGCGCAACAAGGCATCGCTGCGCTGGAGCACGTATTCGCCACCGAATCAGGCGCCACTGTCGCCGGCCCCACGCTCGTGCTGACCGAACTCCGCGCCAATCATCTGGACAAGGCAGCCGAGGTAGCTGAATCGCTGATCAAGCGCGACAATAAAAACCCGACCTATCACACCTTGCTCGGCATCGTACGTGCGGCCCAGCGCGATTACCCCGCGGCAGAACGCTCTTTCCGTGCAGCCTTGGCAATCGATCCTGAGTTTCCCTCGGCGACACGAGATCTGGCGCAGCTGTATGCCCGGACCGGCCGCGCGGAAGAAGCCAAAAAGGTCTATGATGATCTGCTTGCGAAGAAGCCCGACGATGTAACCGCCCTTCTTGGGCTCGTGGATCTATACATCGCGGAGAAGAATTGGGCGGATGCCACCGACGCGATCAATCGGGCACGCACGACCGCGCGCAATGACCCGACGCCTGCGCTCAAGCTGATCAACCTTTACGAATTGCGGCAGGACTGGAACAGCGCCAAGACCGTGGCGGCCGAGCTTGCGGCGCAATTCCCCGGGGACGCCGGCGTCCTCGAAGCGCAAGGCCGTGCCCTGTTCGAATCGGGGGACGTCAACGGCGCAATTTCCAGCTACAAACGGGCCCACGAGCTCGCATCGCGCTCGACACCAATCCTCTCGCGCTATTTATCTTTGCTCAATTCGGCAAAATATTTCACCGAAGCCCGCGGGGTGCTCGAAGACGCGATTTCCCGCGACCCGCAGAACAACTCCTTGAAAGCCGACCTGATCCGTGTCGAAGCGCAAATAGATGGCGTGGACGCGGCGGTATCCAAGGCGAGCCTTTTGGCAAAGGATGATCCGGAAAATAATGTCTATGCGTTAGTTTCGGCCGAGCTCTATGCCAAGGCCGGACGTTCGAAAGACGCGCAAGCCGTGCTCGAGAAAGCGATCGTGGATAGGCCCTCGGATAAATCAGTGGCGATCGCTCTGTCCCGCATCTACAGCAGCACCGGAAATCTCGCCAGAGCCGAGACGGTATTGGGCGATCGGCTCAAAGCCGACCCGAAAGATGCTGCAATAGGAGCGGCGTTGGCGCAGCTGTATCTCACAGCCGGGCGGATGGATGATGCGGAAAGGGCCTATCGGGACATTCTTTCGCAACAGCCCGGCAATACCGGCGTTCTGCTTGGTCTTGCGGAAATCGCGACAGCCGAAAGGAAATGGTCGGAGGCTAGCGACTATATCAATCGAGCGCAAACAGCGTCGCCAAATGACCCCTCTCCCCGGATTGCGCTCGTCAACATGTACGCGCGGCGGCAGGATTGGCAGAATGCCAAGGCAGCGGCAACCGAGCTGACCGAGAAATTCCCCACTAACCCCGATGCCTTGGACGCCAACGGCCGCGTTCAGATCGCGTCCGGCGATATGCAAGACGCGGTTGCGACTTACAAAAGAATACTGGAACTCGCGCCGAATTCCGCTCCGGCTCTATCGCGGTATCTGGGCTTGCTCAATGATACAAAAAACTACGCGGAGGCAAACACAGTCTTGCGAGCTGCTCTCGCCCGCGATCCCAAAAACAGCTCGTTGAAAGCCGACCTGATTCGTATCGAATATAAGCTCAATGGGCTGGAGGCGGGGCTCGGCAAAGCGCGCGAGTTCGCCAACGCTGACCCAGGCAACAGCCTCTACGATATCGTTTCGGCCCAACTCTATGAAAGCGCGGGGCGTGGCACTGATGCGGTCAGCCTGCTCGAAAAAGCCGTCGCCGCGCGGCCCTCGGACGATGCCGTCGTGGCGGCGCTCTCCCGCCTCTATGCCCGCACCGATCCCCTCAAGGCGGAAGGGATCTTGAACGCCCGCTTGCAGGCCGACCCAAATGATTTCGCGATTCGATCGGCTTTGGCCTCGCTCTATTTGGACGAAAAGAAATATGACGACGCCATTGCCGAATATTCACGAGTCATTTCCGAACGGCCGGATGATGCGGCTTCGCTAAATAATTTGGCTTGGCTATATCAGCAAAAGGGTGATCTCGCGAAAGCACGGGAATTGGCGGAGCGAGCGGTTGCGGCCGCGCCGCGCGCACCGCAGATCGACGACACCTTAGGCTGGATTCTATTGGCCCAAGGCGAGGCGGATAGGGCCCTAAACTATCTCAGCGCCGCCAGTCTGTCGGCCCCCGACAACCCAGATATTCAATATCACCTTGCGGTCGCCCTCAATCGGGTCGGCCGCGCGTCCGACGCGCAATCGATGCTAGAGACGTTGCTTGGCTCTGGCATAGCTTTCGCAGACAAGGTCGAGGCCGAAAAGTTGCTGCAACAGCTGAAGCGGGGCTGAAGCTGTTTGCCGGCTTAACCCGCCCTATCGATCTCTTGCAGAAGCTGCCGCAATTGCCGCGCCAGAATAGGTGCGGGAGCGCTGCGCAGGGGCCCAGCCGTTGTTTGCGGCTCCACTTCCTGCGCAGCACTCAACCCCTTGAGCACGCCTGTCAGATCCTCGACTGCGGATCGAAGCTCCGTAAAGATCGCAGTATCAGGGTCTTTGTGGTCATCGGTCGAAAAGCTATGCTCAGCGACCTGGCCGGCCGTTCGCTCTAGAGCTTCTACCGCAATTTGCATAGCGGTTTCGAGGGCCTGGGTATTGGCAGAGAGCCGATGCGAGGCCTCCAACAGGGCGCGGTTGCCCTGCTCGATCATCGCGATGAGCTGATCCAGACTCTTAGAGGGCGATGCTGACGCGCTGTCCTCTGACGACCGGCCGTCGTGCGACAATTCCAGCAATTCAACGGCACGCCGGAGAAGGGCCGTTTCGACGCCCTCGGGTGGCGACTGGGAAATCACTTCGACCAGTGGCTCTGCCGTGACGGCGACGGCAATGCGGCCGAGGGCGGCGACAAGTCCGAAGCCAACCATGATCATCAGGACCGAAGCCGTCGGGATCGCAATCGGCTGAAACGGCAATGAGCCATGCTCTTGCGCCAATCCTAAACCGGCGATGGCGGCGAGTAAAATCAGCGCAGTAAAGACGTGGCTGCGGGCGAGCGAGACATAATAGAGCTGACCCATTTCGGTCCTCGCCTGTCGCGCCACGCCTTGAGATTGAAACCCGATCGAGCCGGGCACAACGTGCCGAACGCCAGCGTCGCCGAGATATTTCCGGGTTAGCGCGCGGCCAGGCGGGGTGCTTGCAAGCCCGCGCCGGAGCCGCAGCATGCGCGCCACCACAGTCACAATAGTCAACAGCATGGCGCTGAGGCCGTAAGCGGCAAGCGCCGCGACGGTCAGCGCGGGCATATGCATCAGCAGAATTGGCACGACCTCGGAGCGCGCTGCGCTCGCCAACTGGGGGAGGATCAGCGCAGCTACGACGACAATGGCGCCAACTGCACTCGACAAGACGATCATCCATGGTCTCATCGATGGGTCCTTCCATTGCTTGCTATGGGGTTCTTCTCCCAACCGGGTGGCTTGTTATCGCGGACTGTTACGGCTCCGCCGTAAGCGCGGCAAAGCTACGCCGACTCGGTTCTCCTACCTGTTGATGCTTCTACTAAGAGAACCGAGGTGAATAACCTGTAAACTTCTCCCGACCGCCAGTGTTACAAAAGATCAGCTCTCGGACGAGGCACCGCTTGCACGCGCCTTCGCCCAGCTGTCTCGTAGGCCGATGGTGCGGTTGAATACAAAACGGCTCGGCATGCTGTCGAGGTCGGGGCAGAAGTAGCCCTGGCGTTCGAATTGAATCGGTTCTCCCGGTAAAGCGGAGCCGAGTGCAGGCTCGACCCGGCCGTCACTCAATATTTCGAGTGAGTGGGGGTTGAGGTCGGCGAGGAAATCACCGTCCGCGCCCGGGTCGGGACGATTGAAAAGCGGGCTATACAGGCGGATCTCGGCCGGTAAAGCATGGGCTGCCGAGACCCAATGCAACGTCGCCCTGACCTTACGCCCGTCTGGGGCGTCGCCGCCCCGCGTAGCCGGATCATAGGTACAAAGCAGCGTCTCGACTTCGCCTGCCGCATTCTTTACGACTTCGCGGCAAGTGACGAAGTAGGCATAGCGCAATCTGACTTCCCGCCCCGGCGATAGTCGGTAAAAGTTCTTGGGCGGGTGCTCCATGAAGTCGTCGCGCTCGACAAATAGCTCGCGCCCGAATGCAAGCCGCCGCGTGCCCGCAGCGGGATCCTCGGGGTTGTTAATGGCATCAAGCAATTCGGTCTGACCGACCCGGTAGTTCTCGATCACAAGCTTCAATGGGCGCAGAACCGCCATCCGCCGCGGCGCGGTCTTGTTCAAGACCTCTCTGACGGCGTGCTCGAACATCCCGACATCGACAATACTGTTTGCCCGCGCGATTCCAACGCGCCGAACGAAGTCACGGATTGCCGCCGGCGGTACCCCTCGACGGCGCAGCGCAGCCAATGTCGGCATGCGCGGATCGTCCCAACCCGTGACTCGCCCCTGCCGCACGAGTTCGGTCAGAAAACGCTTCGACAGCACCGTGTAATTGAGGTTGAGGCGCGCGAACTCGTATTGGCGCGGCCGCGAAGGCACCGGCAAATTGCCGATCAGCCAATCGTAAAGCGGGCGATGGTCCTCAAATTCGAGCGTGCACAGCGAATGCGTGATGCCCTCGATCGCATCGGACTGGCCATGGGCGAAGTCGTAGGTCGGGTAAATGCACCATTTTGTGCCGGTGCGCGGGTGTGCTGCGTGAAGGATGCGGTAGAGCACCGGGTCGCGCAAATTGATGTTGCCGGCCGCCATATTGATCTTGGCGCGCAACACCCGCGCCCCGTTCGGAAATTCCCCACCCCGCATGCGGCGGAAGAGGTCGAGATTTTCGGCGACCGACCGGTTGCGGTAGGGGCTTTCCCGCCCGGGCTCGGTCAAGGTCCCGCGCATCGCCCGCATTTCCTCCGCGGAGAGGTCGTCGACATAGGCTTTGCCGGCGCGGATCAGGTGCTCAGCCCAGTCATACAGCTGCTCGAAATAGTCAGACGCGAAGTAAAGATGGCGCCCCCAATCAAAACCCAGCCAATGCACGTCGCGCTGGATCGAGTCGATATATTCCTGTTCTTCCTTGGTTGGATTGGTGTCATCGAACCGCAGATGGCACCGACCGTCATACTCCTGCGCCACGCCAAAGTTCAGACAGATGGCCTTGGCGTGTCCGATATGAAGGTATCCGTTCGGCTCCGGTGGAAAGCGGGTCACCACTTGGGTGTTACGCCCCGCGGCAAGATCTGTGTCGATGATGTCGCGTATGAAATCGCGTCCCGGCTCCGCGGGCGCCGCTTCTTTGGCCATCACATTCCTTGGGTTCGTCTCCCTCCTATGTGGCGCATCCAGCCGCGACCGCCAAGATCGGAAGGCTCAGACCTCTTGGATCCGCCCGTCGGATTTGACGGCTTCGCAAATCATTTCGAACGCGGCGACGGTGTCGAGCATCTCCGAGGTCGTTATCGGATAAGGTGCCAGCCCGGCCACCGCGTCAGCAAATGCCTCGAGGTTCACCCGGACCGAGTCGACCGGTGGAAAGCTCAGATACCGCGGCTCGTGACCGCTTTTCCGCAGCACGAGTTCGGTCCGCCCGAGCGCTTCGGCGGAGGCGTTGCGGCCGAATGCGTGGACTCGCAAATACATCGGACTCGAGCGCACCGCTGCCAACATTCCGCTAACGCCGAAAGCGAATTCGAGCAGCACCGAGAGGCTGTCGAGCGGGTCCGGCGGCGGTTTGTGCGACAGCAACAGAGCCTGGACCCGCCGAACCGGGCCCGCCATCGCAATCAGCGCGTCGAGAACGTGGATGCCGGTCCCGGTCATTCCCCCGGCCGGCGATTCCCCCACCGAATAGCGCCATTCGGTAAAGGTCCCGGCAACCTCGTTGCTGAAATGCGCCTCGACATGCAGGATCTTGCCGAGTTCGCCGCTCTTGACCAGTCGGACGAGCTCGCGCAACGACGGGAAAAACCGCTTATCGGTCCCGACCCCGAGCATCACTCCTGACGCGCGGCATGCTTCGATCGCAAGCGCCGCCTCGGCCTTTATCAAGGTCAGCGGCTTTTCGCAAAACACTGCTTTCCCCGCCGCCGCAACCGCCATGATCTGCTCGCAATGCAGCGAGTGCGGCGTCGCCAAGACGACCGCGTTGACGGCCGGATCGGCGAGCACCGACTCAAGCCCGCCAACGAGTTCGAGCCGCTGGCTTACGGCATAATCGCGGTGCTTTGCGGGGTCGCGGCTGACGGCGCAGGCAAAGCGCAGCTTTTCGCTCTTACCCTGAACCGCTTCGACGAGGGTCTTGCCCCATCGGCCGAGACCGACGATCGCGGCTTCGATCATCGGCCGGCCGAGCGATCACTAAGTGCGGGGGGCGCCGAGATGCCTGTGGAAGAAGTTGAAGACCTTGTGCCAGCCGTCGACCGCCTGCTCCGGACGGTAATTCGGGCGATACCAGGCAAAGAAAGCGTGCCCGGCCCCGTCATAGCGGTGGAACTCGTAATTTTTGCCGTGCCGTTTCAGCGCCTCTTCGGTCTTGTTGACATGTTCCGGAGTGGGGTTGGGATCTTCGTTGCCGAACAGGCCCAGCAGCGGGCAGTTGATCCCTTCGGTAAGATCGATCGGCGCCACCGGTTGGGCCTTTGTGAGCCGCGATTTGTCGTCGACGACGACGTTGCCGCCCCAGCAATCGACCGCGCCCTGGACCAGATGTGAGAGCTTGCAGGCCACCAGATAAGTCTGCCGCCCGCCGGAGCAGAAGCCGATGACGCCGACCTTGCCGCTGGCATGCGGCTGCGAGCGCAGAAAATCGATCGCACCGGTCACATCGCCGAGCATCTGTTCGTCGGGAATGCCGCCGCTCTCGCGGATCTTTGCGACCACCGCCTCCTCGGCGCCGTCGCCGACGCGGAAATAGAGGCTCGGCGCGACCGCAGCATAGCCGTGATGAGCGAATTTGCGGGCGACCTCACAGGTCCATTCATCCCAGCCTGGCATGTGATGGATGATAACGACCGCGGGATGCGGCCCGGCATTGGTCGGGTGGGCGTAATACGCATCGCCGCGGTCGCCGCCGTGACCGCGATAGGTCGTCATGCCCGCCTGGATGTTCCGAAATGCCATCTTGGACCTCCGTTTCAGATGCCGGCGGTTCTCTTCGCACCGAACCCGGCCGATTGCAAGCGGATCCCCGGGGGTCGCGGACGCGCTTCGTCCGCAGCTTGCCGGAGCGAAGAACGCGCAGCCTACGCGTCCGCTACTCGACGATGACCTGCCCGTACATCCACGGGTGCGGCGTGCAGATGTAATAGTAAGTGCCCGGTTCTGAGAAGGTAATGGCCTTCTCTTCTCCCTTGTTAAGGAGGCCGGTGTCCCAGTTGCCGATTTTGCCTTTGTCAAACGCCGTGGCGGTGTGCGGAATGTCGCCCACATTCGTGAAGGTCACGGTTGTTCCTGCCTTGACCCGCGTGCGGGCCGGCCAATAGGCATACTCGACATTGTTGTCGCCGATCTTGACCTTGTCGACACCGTCGGCGACCGCGCCGCCGGGTCCGGCGACGGTTGCCGGCGATGGCGGTGGCCATAATGGATTGACCTGGCCCTTCAGTGAGAAGGCCCAGACCGCATCGCCATAGGCGCTGCCTTGGATTGAGTTGCCGCCGGTTGTCAGTGCAATGTACTCATCGCCATCGACCTCGTAAACCGTCGCGGGCGCATCGGCGCCAAACCCCGTCTGGAATTTCCACAATACCTCGCCGGTTTTGGCGTTCACGGCCACGAAATTTCCGTCGGGCTCGCCGCGCAGCAAGAGACCTCCGGCAGTCACCGTCGAGCCTCCGCCACCTCCCATGCGGTAGGGCATTTTGTGTTGCCATGCGATCTTGTTCGTGGTGCTGTCGATCGCCGTGAAGGTGCCGCTCAGTGGCGAGCCGATAGGCGGCGCCTGGGTGCCGTTCGTATAGCGCTTCCCGGTGCTGTATTGGCTGGGAACACGCGAGAAGACACTGGTCCTGATGGTGCCCGGCACGTAGAAAAAACCGGTATCGGGTGAGTAGGGCATCGGTGACCAGTTGGTGCCGCCTTGCCCCGATGGCTGGATAAGCACTGGTTCGTCCCAGAACGGCTCGAAAATGCAGCCGGCCTTTTCGTAGCCCTCCATGGGCTGGGCACATTGCGGCACCGTCGCGTCGCCAATCGGGTAGGGCTGCGTCTTGGCGGTTTTCTGGCGCGGCTCCTGCGGGACCGGACGCTCTTCAATGCCAATTAGCGGTTTGCCGTTCGTGCGGTCGAGGATGTAGACCCAGCCAGTGCGACCGGCCTCGGCAATCCCTTTGCGCGGCTGACCGTTGATCACGGTATCGAACAATACGACGGGGCTCGCCGCGTCGTAGTCCCAAATGTCGTGATGAACCTGCTGGAAATGCCAGGCATATTCGCCTGTCTTGGCTTTCAACGCAACGATCGAGGCGCAGAACAAATTGTCGCCTTCGCGCATCGACCCGTCGTAATCGGGCCCGCAATTGCCGGTCGCGAAGTAGATGAGGCCGAGCTGCGGGTCGAGAGCCGGCGTGTTCCAAATCGATGCGCCACCCCGTTTGTAATCATCGGTGCCGGCCGGCCAGGTATCGCTGCCGACCTCGCCCGGCCCGGGCAAAGCGTACCAGCGCCATAGGATGCTGCCGGTTTTGGCATCGAGCGCCGTCAGTCGGCTGCGCACGCCAAATTCTCCGCCAGTGTTGCCGCTGTACACGATGCCGTCATAGTAGAGCGGCGCGTTGGTGACGCCGTAGCCGTTACGCCAGTCCTCGATCGCCGTTTTCCACACCTCCTTGCCGGTCTTGATATCGAGCGCGACGACATTGGCGTCGAGCTGCCCCAAAAACAACATGCCCTCGCCCATCGCCAGCCCACGGTTTAGCCAACCGCAACACACCGTCGAGATTTTCTGGTCGATCCCGGACCGGCGCTCCCACAGGAATTCGCCGGTCTTGGCGTTGAGTGCGAAGACATCGTCATTGCCGGTGACCATATACATGATCCCGTCCTTGACGAGCGGGGTCGCCTCGGCCGAGTACTTGCCGCCGAACCCGGAACCTTTGAGCCGGGTCATCCAGGCGCCCTTGAGCTGCTTGACGTTGCTTGTGTCGATTTGTTTCAGCGTGGAATAGCGCTGATTGGTCAGGTTTCCGCCGTTGCTCACCCAGTCCTTGCCGACCGGGCTCTGCAGCAAGCGATTTGTTTCCGAATCGACGGCACGAGCCTGCACAGATCCCAAAAGCAGCCAAGCCAGTGCCAGCAACCCCAGTCGCGCGCGACGCCTCATAGCATTCCCCCCTACTTTGTAGGGTTATTCGACGATGACCTGGCCGTACATCCACGGGTGCGGCGTGCAGATGTAATAGTAGGTTCCCGGTTTGTCGAAGGTGATCGTCTTCGACTCGCCCGAGTTCAGAGCCCCGGTATCCCAGCTCCCGATCTTGCCGTTTTGAAAGGCTGTCGCCGTGTGCGGAATATCACCGACATTGGTGAAGGTCACTGCGGTCCCCGCCTTCACTCGGTCGCGCCCCGGAGAGTAGGTATACTCGCTGTTGAATGCGCCGATTTTGATCGTATCGACATTGTCGGCGATCGGTCCGGTGGGTCCGGCGACGGTCGGCGGCGGAGGCGGGGGCCACAACGGGTTCACTTGCCCCTTCAACGAGAAGGCCCATACGGCATCGCCATTGGCGCTGCCAACTCCCTGGTTGCCGCCGGCGGCGATGGCGACGTACTCGTCACCGTCGACCTCGTAGACCATAGGGGTAGCCTCTGCACCAAAGCCCGTCTGGAACTGCCACAAGAGCTCGCCGGTTTTCGCATCGCGGGCCTGCATCGTCCCGCCGGGGTCACCGTGAAAGACGAGGCCGCCGGCCGTCGTGGTCGAGCCGCCGCCGCTGCCGACGCGATACGGCACATTTTTCTGCCACGCAATCTTGTTGGTGTTGGCGCCGATCGCGGTCCAATTGCCGCTCATCGCTGAGCCGATCGGGGCTGCCTGAGTGCCTCCGTTATATCGCTGCCCTTTCTTGTATGTATCCCCATAGCGCGAAAACGCGCTGGTGCGGATAGTGCCGGGCACGTAGAAGTTCCCCGTGTCCGGGCTGTACGACATTGGCGACCAGTTCGTGCCGCCGATTCCCGACGGCTGGATCAACGTTGGCTCTTCCCAGAATGCCTCGAAGATGCAACCGGCTCTTTCATACCCCTCCATCGGCTGGGCGCATTGCGGCACGATCGCGTCGCCGACCGGATAGGGTTGCGTTTTCGCCGTATGTTGCTGCGGCTCCTGCGGGACCGGGCGCTCGTCGATGCCGATCAGCGGTTTGCCGTTGGTCCGGTCGAGAATGTAGACCCAGCCGGTGCGACCGGCTTGTGCGATGCCCTTGCGCGGTTGGCCATTGATTGTCGTGTCGAAGAGGAGGACCGGGCTAGCGGCGTCATAATCCCAGATGTCGTGGTGCACCTCCTGGAAGTGCCACACATGCTGGCCCGTTTTGGCGTTCAACGCGACGACCGAGGCGCAGAACAGATTGTCTCCTGCCCGCGCCGCGCCGTCATAATCCGGTCCGCAATTGCCGACCGCGAAGTAAACAAGCCCGAGTTGCGGATCGAGGGCCGGCGTATTCCAGATCGCGGCGCCGCCATGGGTGTATTGATCGTTGCCTGCCGGCCAGGTGTCGGCGCCGACTTCTCCCGAGCCCGGCAAGGTGTAAAAGCGCCATAGGATCTTGCCGGTCTTGGCGTCGAGCGCGGTCAGCCGACCGCGGATACCGTATTCACCGCCGGTGATCCCGCTGTAGACGATGCCGTCATAGTAGAGCGGGGCGCTGGTGATCCCGTAGCCGTCTTGCCAAACTTCGATCGGCGTCTTCCACACTTCCTTGCCGGTCTTGATGTCGAGTGCGACGACGTTGGCGTCGAGCTGGCCGAGGAACAGCATTTCCTCGCCCATCGCCAGTCCGCGATTATCCCAGCCGCAGCAAACGCTGGTGATCTTCTGGTCGATGCCCGACCAGCGCTCCCAAAGGAATTCGCCGGTCTTGGCGTTGAGTGCAAACACATCGTCGTTGCCGGTGACGATATACATGATGCCGTCTTTGACCAGCGGCGTCCCCTCGAACGAATACTTGCCGCCGAAGCCGGAGCCTTTGAGACGGGTCATCCACGCGCCCTTGAGCTGCTTGACGTTGCTCGTGTCAATTTGTTTCAGCGTGGAATAGCGCTGGTTGGTCAGGTTTCCGCCGTTGGTGATCCAATCCTTGCCGACCGGGCTTTCTAGCAGTTTGTCGATCCCGGGATCGGCCGCCCGGACCGGCGTAGCCGTGACGGACAACGAGCCGAGAAGGATCAACACCGGGGCGAAGCGTAGTGCACGGCGCCTCATCTTTTTCCTCCCCCTATTTGCTGGCGCGAAGCCATTGTGCATCAGATTAATCCTGGTTAACGCGCTTGCCTAGAGCTTTGGTGAACATCGAAACCCGCTTCGGATCGCTTTGGGTTCCGCGAGATTTGCCGGGAGCGCCCGACGCTGCCCACTTTCTCTTCGCTTGACACCGAACCCGTCGTCCCGACCCTTGTCCGATCAGACGAGCGGCCTGGAGGAGGAGAATGATGACCGGCGGCTTAGGCAGGCTTCGCGTTGTCGATTTCACGACGACGATCGCCGGACCGCATTGCACCCGGCTACTCGCCGACCTCGGAGCAGAAGTCATCAAGATCGAGCCGCCCGAGGGAGATATGATGCGCACCCGCCCGCCGATGCGGAACGGCGCCAGCACCAGCTTTGGACAGCTCAACGCCGGCAAGAAGAGCGTTGTCCTCGATCTCAAGAGAGCGCAGGCGGTCGAGGCGGTCCGCCGGCTCGTCGGGACCAGTGATGTCGTGGTCGAGAACTTTCGGCCGGGGGTGATGCGCCGGTTCGGGCTCGACTACGAAGCCTTGGCGCCGATCAAGCCGGAACTGATCTATTGCGCGATCTCGGGCTACGGCCAGACCGGCCCGTCATCCCAGCTGCCGGCCTACGCCCCGGTGGTCCATGCCGCCTCCGGCTACGATCTGGCACATATGGCTTATCAAGGCGAACAGCGAAGGCCGGATTATTGCGGCATCTACATCGCCGACGTGCTGACCGGCACTTATGCCTTTGGCGCGATCATGACCGCGCTGTACCAGCGTCAGCTGACCGGCCGAGGGCAGATGATCGATGTCTCGATGCTCGAGAGCATGCTGAGCCTGACATTGAGCGAAATCCAATCGGCGCAGTTTGCGCTGCCGCCACTTGGTAGACCGATCTTTGGGCCGGTGGCCACAAAGGATGGGTACGTCAATCTTTCCATCGCCAGTGAGAAGACATTTCAGAACCTGGCGATCGCATCCGGCCATCCGCAATGGATCACCGATCCGCGTTTTGCCCAATACAACAACCGCCGCACCAACTGGGGCGAACTGATCGACGAGCTCGAAACCTGGTCGACGCAGCTTACGACCGGGGAAGTCCAGACAATATTTGACCGGCACGGCGTGCCGTCCTCGCCCTATCGCACAGTCAAAGAGGCGATGGGCGATCCGCAACTGGCGCATCGCGATGCCTTCGCCGAGGTGAGAGATGCCGGCGGCACATTCCTGGCGCTCAATCCGCCGTTCCGGCTCTCCGCTGCGAGAGCCGCAGCTCGCCCTTATGTCGCTCGCCTCGGCGAGCATACGGAAGAGGTGCTCACCGAACTCGGCTATACCCGAGAAGAGACTGCCGCCCTGGTCAAGTCCGAGAACGCACCGGCTCGGGCCTGACCAGTGGCCTTTTGCCGGCATTGCTGGCCGCGGAGCGCAATGCGCCTGTAGGCGCGCCGTTTCGCGTTGCTCGGATTTCGCCGCGGGCGCATCCTGTTGCTGAATCAGAGCTTCGCCAAGAGATCCCGATGACGAGTGCCGCCCTACGCCGCGTGGCTCCGCCGAGTCCGGAAGAGCTGATCTCCCGGGCCCGCGAGATGGTCCCCGAGATCCGGGCATTAGCGGAAGAAAC
>JBARIB010001014.1:0-3618 GCA_049799535.1 Allostellaceae bacterium
GGTGAACGGACCTTCACCATTGCTGCCTGTGCGCGGGTTTTTGTCCCATAGCTGCATCGATTCTTGATGGCGGTAGACCACTGCCAATGTGCTGCTAGAGTCGCGGCACGTCATGGCCGTAGAGAGGGAGACCGTGGATCGGCAGCGGGACGTGGGTAGCGGCCGCTTTGCCCTGAGGCGGCGCAACTTCATCCGCGCCGCAGTTGCGGCCCTGGCGGCCATGGCCGAGCAGTCGTTCGCGCAGCAACCCGGAGGGAAGATGCCGCGCGTCGGCATCCTGACGCCCGCACCTAACGACAGAACGCCGATTTTCGAGGCCTTTAAACAAGGGCTTCACGAGCTGGGTTACGTCGAGGGCCGCAACATCGTCCTCGCATTCCGTTTGGACCGCGGCGATGTCTCGCTTCTCGCACAACTGGCAGCCGAACTGGTGGCCCTGCCGGTCGACGTTATCGTGACAGATGGCCCCGCCGCCGCACTCGCCGCGAGCAAGGCGACAAAGCGGATTCCGATCGTCATGGGGGCGGGGCCCGATCCGGTATCGATTGGGCTCGCCGAAAGCTACTCGCACCCCGGCGGGAACTTCACCGGCTTCACCCTGATGGCGTTTGAACTAAACGCGAAGCGGTTGGACCTCCTGCATATTGCCGTCCCGAACTTAGCCGCGGTGGCGGTGCTGGTAAATTCCGCAAACGCCAACTCGCCCGCGCATTTGCGCGAGATCGAGGGAGCGGCGGGGGCGATGGGTCTGCGTATCGTCGCCCGCGTCGAGCCGGACACGCCCGAAGCCTTGCGGGCGCTCACGCCGAGCGTCTTTGCCGAGGCGACCGGGGTGACGGTCCTTCCGGACGCGATGTTTTGGAACCACCGCCAAGCCATCATCGCGCTCGTCGATGCCGCGCGCCTTCCCGCCATCTACCCTGAGCGCGAATATGTCGACGACGGCGGCCTAATGGCCTACGGTCCGAGCGTACCGGACAATTTCCGTCGAGCGGCGGGCTATGTCGATCGCATCCTGAAGGGGGCCAAACCCAGCGATCTGCCGATTCAGGAGCCGGTGAAATTCGATCTCATCGTCAATCTCAAGACCGCGAAGGCGCTCGGTCTGACGATTCCGCAATCGCTCCTCGACCGCGCCGACCAGGTGATCGAATGACCTCTTAGCGTCGAGGGCCGCCCTTCTAACCGGGAATCAAGCGTATGATTTGGAACCACTAAGATGAAAAATGTAGCGATCGACGGAGCGAGCGCGTGGACGGGTCGCGATCTGCGCCCTGAGGAATACCGCATCGAATTATCGACCGAATGCCGCGAAGAGATCCGCCGCGCGGCCTCGGAGATCAGTGCCTTTCCATTGCCGACCATTCTGCGCAGCGCCGCCGATTTCGCGATGCCGGCCTGCCGCGCGGTGATGGCTCGGGTGCGCAATATGCTCGATCACGGCCGTCGCTTTGCGATTGTCGATCGCCTGCCGATTGCCGAGATGGATATGGATAAAGAGCGTGCTACGGCAGTCTATTGGCTGTTGTCGAGTATGATTTCCCGCCCGGTCGCGCAAAAGCTCGACGGCACGATGATCTACGATGTTCTCGATACCGGGCAGCAGGCGCTCCCCGGATCGGGGATCCGACCGGATAAGACCAACATCGAAATCCGCTTCCACAACGACAACGCCTATAACGAGGCGCCGCCCGACTATATCGGCTTATTGTGCTTGCGCCAGGCGCAGAGCGGCGGGCACAGCCGGGTCATCAGCTTTCACAGAGTCTACAACTCGCTGTTGGCGCGAGACCGGGACCGACCGCAGCGGCTTTACCGGCCTTTCTGGTTCGATCGCCAGCGTGAGTACCGTGCGGGCGAAAGCCCGGTCTTCTCTGCCCCGGTATTCGAGGACGCCGGCGAGCTGCGGGCCCGGTTCAGCATGCACCAAATCAACGGCGGTTACGCGTTGCGCGGTGAGCCGATGGATGAGGAAGGCGGCGCCGCGATCGCGGCGATGCTCGAGATTTTCGATGAAGACGGCCTTTCGATCGATTTCGACCTCGAGCCGGGCGAAATGCAATTCGTGCACAATCGCGCGCTCGGCCACAGCCGGACGGCGTTCGTCGATCACTCCGATCCCGAGCACAAACGGCATCTCGTCCGGCTGTGGATGCGCGACCAGGGGCGGCGGGCCTATCCGGGCTAAATCAGATGTCCGCAACCCACCTCGCAAACATCGACCTCAAAGCGGCGCTGGCCGAGGCTGAAGAACAATACCGGGCCCGCAATCCGAGGAGCCTTAATCAGCATCAGGCGGCTTGCGCCGCAATGCCGGGGGGCAACACGCGATCGGCGATCCATGTCGACCCGTTCCCGTTGACGATCACGCGCGGCGAAGGTGCACGGCTATGGGACATCGACGGCCATGAATATGTCGATTTCCTCAGTGAATTCACCGCTGGTATTTACGGCCATTCGCACCCGGTGATCCGGAAGGCGATCGACGGCGCTCTCGATCAGGGCCTCAATTTCGGGGCCCACAACACCCTCGAAGCGCGCTTTGCTGCGGTGATCTGCGCCCGCTTTCCATCGATCGAGCTGGTCCGTTTCACGAATTCCGGCACCGAGGCCAATCTGATGGCCGTCAGCGCCGCGCGGGCGATCACCGGCCGGCCTAAAATTCTTGTGTTCGAGGGCGGCTATCATGGCGGGGTGTTTTATTTCCGCGGCCATGGCGGCCTGCTCAATGCGCCATTCGATTTTCTGCTCGGGCGTTACAACGACCTCGACGCTGTCGAGGCGCTCGTTCGGCCTTACCGCGGCGAGCTCGCTGCGATCCTGATCGAGCCGATGCAGGGCACCACCGGCTGCATCCCGGCGGATCGCGCGTTTCTCGCCGGATTACGAGCCATGGCCGATGAAACCGGCGCATTGCTGATCTTTGACGAGGTGATGACCTCACGCCTGGCGCCGGGCGGGTTGCAGGAGGTGCACGGGGTTCTCCCTGACCTGACGACGCTCGGCAAATATGTCGGCGGCGGCATGAGCTTCGGCGCCTTTGGCGGGCGCGCCGATGTGATGGAGCGTTTCGATCCGCGCCGCCCGGACGCGTTCCAGCACGCCGGCACCTTCAACAACAATGTGCTGACGATGAGCGCCGGGCTCGCCGGGCTGACCGAGATCTACACGCCGCAGCGCGCGCATGCGCTCAATGCCTTTGGCGACCGGCTGCGCGAACAGCTCAATGCTGTGGCGCACAGGCACGGGGTCGCAATGCAGTTCACCGGCCTCGGCTCTATGCTGTCCGTCCATATGACCGACCGGCCGATCCGATCGCAGGACGATGCCGAGGCGGGCAACGCCGCATTGCGCGACCTCTTCTGGTTCGACCTCGTCGCGCGCGGCATCTGGTTCGCCAAGCGCGGCATGTTCGCATTGTCGCTCGCCCTCGATGATGACGACGGCGCCAAGCTTGTCGACGCCGTCGAAGAATTCGCGCAAACCCGCGCCCCGCTGTGCGAGGGGCTTAGCGATCGGTTCACTTCGTCACGGTGAGGTGGTATTTCACGTCGACGACAAAACCCCCGGCACTGGGATTGGCGATGCCTTTGATGTGGATAGTATGCGCCCCTCGCG
>JBARIB010001015.1:0-1608 GCA_049799535.1 Allostellaceae bacterium
GTCGCCGCCATGGGTCAGCCGCTGTAATAGCTACGTCGGGACCATCCACCTGTCCCGATCGATGTTGAAATAGGCGGAGCGGCGTTGCTCGCCTTGAGCCGATAGGCTCGGGGTGCTGATTCCACAAAGGAAAGCAACGCCATGAACAAACTTACTACATCTACAGCCGTCCCGACGAGAGCGTTGAAGCTCGAGGCGATGGCGAACATTTCGGCAAGCTTCGAGCTGTTTTGCCTGGCTTCTGGCATGGAGGCGCTTGGCGAGATGATGGATCGCGATGCGCAAGCGATCTGTGGCCCCCGCCATGCACGAGGTCATTTCCGGCGGGCGCACCGTTGGGGAAAAACGAAGGGCAAGATCGGCTTCCACGGTGGCAATGTCGAGATCGAGCGACCAAGGCTTCGCAGCTTCGCGGGCAAGGAGCAGGCTCTGCCGAGCTGGGAGGCGGCAGTTGCAGAGGACTGGCTCGGCGAGTGGGCTATGAACCAGATGCTGATCAACGTCGCGACGCGCAAGTTTGCTCGATCGGTTCGACTGCCCGCAGGAGAGGTTCCGGCGCCTGCGGGGGCTGGTCTGTCGAAATCGGCCGCCTCCCGCCGCTTCGTGGCACTGTCGGCGGCCCGCATGAAGGAGTGGCTGACGTCGGATCTCTCCGGCCTCGATTTGCTGGTGATTCAGATCGATGGCATTCACATGGACGAAAATCTGATCCTGGTCGCGGCGATCGGTGTCGACGCAAAGGGCGACAAGCACCCGCTCGGCCTCGCCGAGGGTGCAACGGAAAATGCCGCGACCGTTCAGGCGCTCATCGACAATCTCGTCGAGCGCGGGCTCGACCCGGCGGAGCCGCGGCTCTTCATCATCGACGGCGCCAAGGCGCTGTCCAAGGCGATCCGCCGAACCTTCGGACGCGCCGCGGCGATCCAGCGCTGTCAGATTCACAAGGCCCGCAACGTTATGGAGCGGTTGCCCAAATCGCTGCACGCTTCAGTCCGGCGCGTGTTGCGACAGGCATGGGAGCTGGACGACGCCGACAAGGCCGAAAAGCTGCTTCGCAATCTCGCCCAACGTCTCGAACGAGACTGGTCCGGGGTTTCCGGCTCGATCCTGGAAGGCATCGACGAAATCCTCACCGTCACGCGGCTTGGACTGCCGAAGGAGCTGCGGCGCTCGCTTGCTTGTACCAACATGATCGAGAATGTGATGGGCACGGTGCGGCGTGTCTGCCGAAACGTGAAGCGATGGCGCTCTGCCTGGATGGCGATGCGATGGACCGCGGCCGCGATGCAGGAAGCGGCCAAAGGCTTCCGACGACTGAAGGCTCATAAGCAACTTCCAGTGTTACGTGCTGCTCTGGAAGCTCACCAAAACAAAAACTCATACGGCGTTCTTGCTCGCCAAGCCAACGCCGCCTAACATCAATCTCAGCAGCGGCCGCTTCGCAATGTTCAACAAAAAGTGGGACATATCCGGGTCAGTTTCAATTGGGGGATAATGCGAAAAGCCTGAGCGAGTGGGCAATTCTATACAGATTGCTGGTTCCAGCAGGCACAGACTCCTGGCTATAAGACGCCAACAAGGTGTTCCCGTTAGGAGGTTGTCATGAGT
>JBARIB010001016.1:0-7612 GCA_049799535.1 Allostellaceae bacterium
ACCAAAGGATTTCCCGCGGGCTGTAGGTCCGGTCTGGAAGATAGAAAAAATTGCGCCAGATTTCGCCGCCGCCGCCATTAAGGGCGAGGGCGTTGCCGCTGACCCGACTGGCACGCTGGACGCGCTCGGCACAGTTGGTAAAAATACTGCTCCACGTATATCCGTCGGAACCAAGAAAATTGTCATAGACGACGCTGCCAAACTCATTCGGCGTGATAGGAAACTGCCTCTCCTTGTCGACGACCTCAAGCGCAAAGCCCTCCCCTTCGGCGATAGCTCGCGCGAGACAAACATCCTTTGCGCCGGGCGGACCGTAAACATAGACTCGGGGGTTCATGCCGTGCCGGCGCAGCAGCGCCAGTATCAGCCGGGAATCGTATCCGCCGGAGAGAGCGCAGGTCACCCGATTGCCGAAGGTGGCTGTCACCGCCGTGAAATAGCGGTCCAGGTGTTCCATGCTGTGCTCCACCGTCGCCTCGAATGGTTCGGTGGAAACCGTGGTCGGGATTGCCACGGGGTGCGATTTGATCTCCAGACCCTGCTGCCCGACTACGATTGTTGCATTAACCGGCGCGAGGAGCACCTCGTCAAAGATTGTTGCGTTCCCCGAAACGACACCGTTGAAGACGTACTCGCAGGCACCTTGCGTGCCCAACGTGACCCGATCGAGCGCCGAGGCTACAGCTAGAAACGAGGACGACGCGATCCGGCGGGAGGCATCGTAGAAAACGAGAAGGCCGCCGAGGATGTCTGGAATGATCTCGGTCTGGCCGGCCTTGCGAAGGATCACAGCGTAATGGCCCAGCGCCCTGTCGCGGGGGAGATACCGGCCGCTGCGGTCGCGGTAGAATGCTGTTGCAGCCTCTTTCCCGACCATCTTTTCGTAAATCAGAGTCCCGCATGCGAACGCGAAATCGCCATCGCCAAATTCCTGGAGCGAGGGCTCGCTTGCCTCGCGCTTGGGGTAGACTGCCAATAAATAATCTTTTACCCGGATCTGGCGCGGAGCAGGCATGCCCATACGGTCAAAGACGGCCAATGCCGCGGCTGCGGCCGCCGAGCGATCCTCGCCCGGCGGAGTGTGGACGAGTTCAAAGCCTCCCATTGGCGAACGGTTCCCCCGCCGGATTCAGCCGCCGAGTATTGCGGAGTAAGCGGAAAACATCCGATCCTGTGAGTATTCGCGGATCACTCGCTGACGATTCATAGTTCCGAGGGCTTCTCGCCTTGCAGGATCGCCGAGCAATCGATCGATCGCCGCGGAAAGAGCCTGCTCATCATCGCGGGCAACGATGAACTCGCGGTTATTTTCGCTCACGATGCGCTTTATGTCGCCGACATCGACAGCTGCAATGGCGCGGCTTGCCGCCATTGCCTCGAGGACCGAATTCGGCATTTGCTCCGTATCGGATGAGAGCGCGAAGATGTCAAAGCTGCCTAGAACTGTCTCGGGTGCGACGCGGCCAGTAAAGATGGCGCGGTCGGCAATGCCCAGTTTCACGGCCAGTCGTTCGAGCGACGGCCGCTCAACTCCATCGCCGGCGATGATAAGGCGCAAGGGAGGTGAATGATCCAGCTCGGCAAAAACCCGAAGAAGCCGGCCGATATTTTTCTCCGGGCGTAACGGAGCCACCGTGCCTATTACCAACTCGCCGGGCCGACGGGCGAAGCCTGGTATTCTATCACGAACCGGCCTGGAGAAGCGCGCTGCGTCGACGCCATTCGGCACATAGGCCACGCGAGTCGGCGGCAAGCCCCAGACCCGCCCGGCTATTTCCGCCAACTGTTTAGACGGAACTACAACACACGCGCAGCGAGCCAGGGCCAAACGGCGGAAGAGTATACGGCGCGTTATCTGGGAATCGGCCTCGGCCTGACCGAACCCCGCCTCGAGGTGGATGTGCCTCGAAACCAGCAACAGGCGGTTTGCCATCGCCCATTCGATCGCGCCCCAGTTATAGGTAAGCAAAAGATCCGGCCCGAGGCGCCGCAGCTCGAAAGCGTTGCTGGCGATGGCGCGCAACGTGCTGCGTCTGCGATGTTCCCTGCGCAACAAGCTTACGTCAAGGTCGCGCGAAAGACCCTCAGCGGCGTCAAAATTTTCATCCAATGAGATCAAACTGTGCCGGAATCGCTTGCCAAAGTGGTTGATTATCCGAACCATGCGGAGCGGCACCCCACCCACACCAAGACTCGGAAAAATATGGAGAAAGTGCGGGCGATGCACGCAGTGGAGTGCGGCGTTGGCCGGATCCGAGGGCTTCTCGACAACCGATATTTCGAGCATCACGCAAGGATAATTTAAGGTCTTTAGGTAGGCTTTAGCAAGTGACGGGGCCGGTTACGCCCCGCTATATGGGCATATTCGAGGCAGCTATGTTATCGATCTGTTACCTCTCACAATTTTTTTCGAGACACGGCCCAACTTTGATGAATCGCTCGTCGTAAACCACTGTACGCGACTGCCGCGGCATGCTCGACCCTAGCACTTGGAGAACTATTGACTGGCCGGCCGAGCAAAGGCCGATGCTTGTTGTCATCGTCGATACCGAGGCAGAGTTCGACTGGGAGGCTCACCGGCCGCGTCGGGCCAAGGGTGTCACATCGATCAGATGCCAGGATCGAGCGCAACGGATTTTTGATCGCTTCAAAGTCCGGCCGACCTATGTCCTCGACTATCCGGTCAGCAGTACGCCGGAGGCGTATGAGGTCATTCGCGATTTGCATCGTTTGGGAGCTTGCGAGATCGGCGCTCACCTTCAGCCTTGGGACAACCCGCCCTTGGTCGAGCAGACCACTGATGAGAACTCCTACCCCGGCAACCTGCCGTTCGAGCTCGAGCGAGAGAAGCTGGTGCAGTTGACCCGTAGTATTGAGAACAACATCGGGGTACGCCCCCGCATCTACAAAGCCGGTCGGTACGGTGTCGGCCGCGCGACGGCTCACATTCTCGCCGAGCTTGGCTACGAAATCGATGTGAGCGTCGTTCCTGGCACCAACCTGAGCTGCAAATTCGGCCCGGATTTCTCGCGTTGCCGCGCCAGCCCATACTGGTTCGGCAAAGAGCCGCCGCTCCTCGAGATTCCCCTTTCCATCGGCTACACCGGCCTTCTTGCAGACACTGGTAGTGTAGCCTACACATTGACGATGAATGACCGACTGAAGGCGTTTCACGTGCCGGGGATCCTTGCACGGCTCGGCGTCGTCGAACGTATAACATTGACGCCGGAGGGGATTTCCTTTGAAGAGCAGCGGCGGCTCACCGGCGCGCTGCTTCGCAAGGGGCATCGCGTCTTCAGCTTCACCTACCACAGCCCGTCGCTCGCGCCCGGCAACACGCCTTACGTGCGCAGCGAAGCCGATCTCCAATCTTTCCTCGGGCGGATTGAGCAGTATCTGCAGTTCTTTATCGAGGAGGTCGGGGGCAATACAGCAACACCCTTCGAGGTCAAGGCGCTGGCCGAGAGATGCAGCACCCGATAACCTGCATGTTTGTCCATTGGGGATTAGTGAGAAGGCGCCCCGATGGGACACGGCGCCGTTTCACCGGCTAGCGCGAAGAGTTCCCGGCGTGGCCCCGTGTCGCCGCATTGCTGGCCACAGCTAATTTTCGCGCAGCGACTCGAGATATTCAGGAACGGGCTGGCTCGCCGCAAGGAAACGAGAGAGTTGTCGCTCCGCCGGGTCGTCGGGATCGTCCATGCTCGCGGAAATTGCTACCAACGCAGCAACCGGCTCTCGCTGAAGCAGTACGGCGCGTGCCTGCAACAGCTTGGCCTCGATGAGCCCGGCAGCAATTTTGCCGTCGACGACGTAAAACGACCAGACGAGGCGCCGCCGATGACCATTGACCACTTCGGCGCTAGCCACTCTGGTTCGCCGGCCGCTCAAAGTCGGCTCGGCGCGGCCGTAACTCACGATGTGCCATTGAACATCGTCGGCGACGCGGTTTTCCGTCGTGGTCAGGAGGTTTCCAATCACGCGCAAACGATAAAGTGCAAGGTATCTAATAACCACGCCGGAGTCCGGCTTCTGAAAGCTCTCGAGGAACTGCCGATCGGCACCGGATACTGAGGGGCTCCAGTCCGCGTCGGGATCGGGCATGCTGTGCCACGGCAGATCGACGGGAGGGGCTTTTGCCTGCAGAAGCAAGGACGGGGGGAAGAGCGCGCCCAGTCTAGCGGCGTAAGCTGGACCGCTTAGGGCAAGCAGCACCGCCGCCGGAATCGCTACGGCAAACCGCCACGCAGATGGTTTAGAACCTCCCGCCGCAGTCACCGGCACCCTCCGATCGACCTTCTGCGCAAATGTCATGCCAATCGCAATCAACAGGATGATTACCAATGTAAAGAACAACCATCCGTATAGTACGTGGTCGGCTTCGACCGCCGCTGCACTACCTTCGAGATGAGCCAGCACGATGAGCCCAAGAGCCCGCAGGCCATTGGCGGCGATCGGCACGGCTATCGAAAGAGTAATAAACAAGGCCCTCCTGATGAAGCTGCGGTACATGATAACGGCGAAGAAACAACCGAAAACAATCGAAGCGATCAAAAACCGCAAGCCGGCACAAGCCTCGGCAACCTCGAAATTGCCTTCTGGTATCTCGATGATGAAGCCGTCGGAAAACACTGGGATTTGCAACATGTGCAACCCGGCGACGCTGAATTCAGCAGTGATCTTTTGCAAGGTGGGGACGAGAAATGCTCCACTCGGTACGAGAAAGTACAGGAACAGCAAAGGGGCCAACAGCAGCCGGAACAACCGCGGGCCAAGGGTAACGAGCAGTAATACTTCGAACATTGTGACAAGTAAGAGCTGTCGAGCTTCCTGGACATCGAGAATCGCGGCAATCAGCCAGAGTCCTGATAGCAGCGGCATAAGCGCCAGCGGCCAAAAGGTCGGGCTCGGCGAAACCAATGAGATGACCGCTCGCCGCTCCCACAGCAGGAAGCCGACCAGGGGAAGGACGAGGAAGCAGTGGTTGTAAGCCGTAGAGTCGATCCAAACTCTAACGGCTCCGCTGATATCCTGTTGGAAGGCAAACCCGAAGACAAGGGTAGCCGCGCCAATCGCGGTCACCGCAGATCCCCATCCGGGCGCGATTGACGAAGCGGCGATTGGCTGCCGACGCCGCGCCGAGGGAAGAGCCATCACCGATCCGACCTGAAGGAAGGGCAAAGCAGTTGGGCAGCGCCGCCGTGATTGGCTCGCTCGTCTGCGTCGAATCGCGCCGCAAACACGGCGGGTCCTCTACTTTACCCGATACCTCTGACAATGAGTGGGCCGAGTCGGGTCGCTACTGGCAGCGGCAACCGCTTCCACGCCGCAATGAAAGCTGCGAGTTTGGGATTGAGGGGGTTCAACTCGGGCACGGAACGACCTCGCGCCAAGTGGAATTGGTAGACAAGCGGCATCGGTTCAAACCCCCAGTTGCATTTGAATGCGTAAGACCCCGTGCTGACTTTGCTGCGCCCGAAATCAAAAACGCGATAGCCGCGTTCGCACGCCCTGCGCATGACTTCCCAATACATGAAATCGTTGGCCGCCAGCGACCGCGCCGAGCGCGTTCCACCTCCATAAAACGGCAGGACCTCTTCCCTGAAATAGAAATTGAGAACCGACGCCACCGGCCGGCCATTATGCGTTACCGTGACGATATCAGAACTCGCCCGAAATTCCTCTCGAAGCATATGGAAATAAGTTTTGGCGAATACTGGCGTCCCGAGATTATGGACGCTTTCGGCATAAATTGGATAGAGTCGATCGATCCCGTCGTCGAGTTCCGAGCGCAATTCATTTCGCATGCCCTTGCGTACCATGGCGCGCTGCTTGCGCGGTATGGACTTTAAATTGCTTTCAATGTTCGGTTCGATGGCTCTGCGGAATATGGCGTAAAGGTCGGACCTGCACGGCCAATCGCCGCGGCTTGGCGAGAAATCACGAAATTCGAGCACTGGAACGGCGAGCCGTTCCATCAGCCGCACGGCCTCGCTTTCAAGCGCTCTCAGGCTCTCCTCGTCGCTGGCGATCGGGCCGCCACGCACTGCGAATGCGTTCGATATCAGTGATGAACCGAACAGCAGAGATTTGACGTGAGTGAGCGGCAAAACCCCAGTTATCGTGCCGCCCAGTTCGGCAACCAGGTAATGGGTGCGGTGCCGGAAAGCGCGTTCTATGACACGCTTCCATCCCGATAAATGGAAAAATGTTCCGCCGGGATGGGTGCGGACGAAATCGTCCCATCGCTTCTCGTCGCCGGCTTGGAACGATCTTACGGCGATTGTGGCGCGCGACCCGTCCAAGACCTGATGACCGGAAACGGCCCACTCTCATTGCTCAGAAACAGCAAATCCATGCGCGTCCAAGTGAAATCGCGCAGGAGCCGCCGCAATCGCTCCTCGGCGCGATCGAGGTTCAGGTAGTGGCGAAACCTCGAGCGGAACGGCGCCGCTCGCTGACGAGGTTGGCGGGGATCAATCTCCCAAGGGTGCATGTAGAAAATTGCCGGCATGTGCCCAACTCGGTTGACACGATCCAGCAATCGACGAGTGAGCGAGTAAGGCAGAAGGCGAAAATAGCCGCCGCCCGATGCCGGAAAATCCAAACCGAACAGTCTGACCGTGGTCAGCGGGATCTCGAGCATCTGCGGCACCGGAGAAAACGGTGTACGCGGCGCGCCGGGAGTTCCGTAGAGATCATGCTTTATCGGGTAAACACTGGAGCTGTACTGGTAGCCCTCTTCCAGCAATATGGAGTGCGCCCATCGTGTGCCCGGACCGATTGAGAAGGTCGGCGCGCGATATCCACGGATGATTACGCCGCCGACATCCTCAAGAACCCGTTTACTGCGGCGCACGTCATTACGGAAGGCTTCTGGCGACTGACGATCCACCCGGATATGTTCGGACCCATGACTCGCCAATTCGTGCCCCCCGGCGACGATGCGCCGCAGCAAACTGGGATGCCGCTCTGCTACCCAGCCCAACATGAAGAAGGTCGCCCGAACCTCTGCCTCGGCCAAAAGATCGAGCACGCGGTCCGTATTGCGTTCAACCCGCCGCGGCAGGGATTCCCACCGATCTCGATCGATAACGGAGGCGAAGGCTTCGACCTGAAAATAATCTTCGACATCGATCGTCATCGCATTCGTGGTGCCCGAGCAAATGTGCGCTCGCTGAGCTTCGCCAACCGACCCAGCAACGGAATCTTGCTGGCGCAGCAAAATATCATCCCTGCTTTGAAGAACCGGGATTCGCGCGCTCATGGCCGCTCGCTTTGGAAATAGCTCGCTGCAATCTCGATTGCGCGCTTTATCACACGGCTGTGGCGCTGGACGTTCTCTTCCAGAACGGCGAGACGTTCGGCGATCCGGGAAAGCGCATCATTGCTTCCATTAGCTCCAGCCGCCGAAATTCTATCACTGGGCTCCGCCGCGACTACCGCGATTTCGTCTCGCAGATCATTGGCTACCTTCTCGACTGAACTCGATTGCAGTACATTGAGCTCTTCCAGAAAGCCGAAGAGCAGCTATCTTGAACACAGCGCATTGATTTGACGCGGCACTCCTCCGGTATGCCGGTAAATCAACGGGAAGCAGTCTGCCGAGAAC
>JBARIB010001017.1:0-1660 GCA_049799535.1 Allostellaceae bacterium
CGCGGGCTTCGGCGCGGCGGCCCTGGTCGCGGCGGAGCCGGGCGAGGCTCGCGGCGGCGCGCAATTCCCAGAGCTTGGCCTCCTGCTGCCGGGCGATGCTCAGGGCTTCGCGATAGAGTTCCTCTGCGGCCTCGGATTGCCCCTGCCGCAGCAGCAGCTGGCCTTTGAGCCGGTTCAATTCCGCTGCAAACCAGCGCTCCCCTGTATTCTCCGCGATCTGCAAGGCATCGTTCAAAAGGGTCAAGCCCTCTTCAATTTGCCCCGCGATCTCACACGCCCCGGCCAGGAGAGCGATTTGATAGGGCATATTGCCCTGCGCGCCAGTAGCGCGGTAAGCGGCAGAGCCGCTGCGCAGGAGAGACATTCCGCCCGTCACATCACCATCCTTGATATCGGCCCAGCCGCGATAGATGGTTCCCTGCGCACCCCAGTGGAGGAACCCTCGCTCGGTGGTTACCGCAACCAGCTGGCTTACCCACTCACGAAGCATCGCATTGGCTCCGACGAGTGAAAGCACCCTCGCGCCGATCGCTAAGCTCACAGCCAAAGACGGCGGATGAGCCAATCTTCGAGCTTCAGTGATAGCCGCGCTGCTCTGTGCCAATGCCTGATCGAAAAGGCCGAGACAGAAAAGGACGTTCCCCAGGACCGCGCGTGATATCAGCTGGGGGTGGGATCCGGCTTGATGGACAAGCGCGTGGTGCGAGATCGAATCGTGAAGCGCAAGCACCTCCTCCAGATGCGACTGGGACGAAGCGAACCTGCCGGCAAAAAACTGCGTTCGGCCGGACGACAGGTGACCCAAAACGAGCCCGGCGGAATTGTGGCGCTGACGGCTCACCTGCAGCAAATCCTCGTCTAGGCGAAGCGCCAAATCGAGTTCGCCGCGATTCATGTGAAATACTGATTGCCCGTAGGGAATCCGAAGGAACTCCGGGGGAGAATCCAGCTGCTCCCACAACTCTCGTGCGCGGGCGTACGCGCGACCCGCTTCCGGCGCGGCTGATCCTCTGACAGCTTGCAACACCGCGCCCAAGGCGCTGCAAAATTCGAGCTCCTGTCGCTGGCGTTCGGGAGCATCCGGGAGCAACGCCAGCTGGTCCAGGCCTTTTTCAAATTGTGCGATCGCTTCGGCCATCGCCGAGCGCGCGGCGGACCGATGACCGGCCCTGCTCCAGCATGCGACGGATTTTTCGACGAGCCCTGCTTCCGCATAATGCTGCGCAAAGAGCTCGGGTTGGCTGTCCATCAGCTCGGGGGATTGGGTTTCGAGCGCTCGGGCGATCTGCGCGTGCAATTGCTGCCGGGCGTTGCGCAGCAGACTGCCGTGAGCCGCGTCCTGCACCAGCGCGTGCTTGAAGCTGTAGACGGCATCTGGTGGCGCGCCGCGCTGAAACACTAGCTCAGAGGTGACGAGACGCGTGAGAGCGGCTTGCAGGTCGTCCTCGGCAAGGCGGGATACCGCATGCAGCAGCGCGTAGGAAAACTCGCGGCCGATCGCCGCGCCAGTCTGCGCCACCCGCCTGACTGATCCCAAGCGGTCGAGCCGCGCCATCAGCGAGTCGTGCAAGGTTGTTGGGATCCCGAGCGGCGACACACCGCTCTCCAAGACGCTCTTGGTCAATTCCTCGACAAACAACGGCACGCCGTCGGTGCGCTC
>JBARIB010001018.1:0-1897 GCA_049799535.1 Allostellaceae bacterium
GTACCCGACAGCATCCTCGATCAGGCCGACGATATCGAAGTCGTCGATCTCTCTCCCGAGGACCTGATCAAGGGCTTGCGCGAGGGCAAAGTTTATGTGCCGCAGCAGGCCGAGCGCGCGGTCCGCCACTTCTTTTCGCAGGGAAACCTCACAGCGCTGCGCGAATTGGCGTTACGTCGCACCGCCCAACGAGTCGATGAGCAGCTGCTCTCGCATATGCGGGAGCATGCGATATCGGGCCCCTGGGCAGCAGGAGAGCGGATCCTCGTCTGCGTCAGCGAGGCGTCTAGTATGGCCGGTTTGATCCGCTATGCGAGGCGCGTCGCGGAACGGCTGCAGGTCCCGTGGACCGCGATTTACGTCGAGACGGCGCGGACGCAGCGGCTAAGCAATCCCGAGCGCGATCGCATCGCCGACTTTTTGCGGCTCGCCGAACGGCTCGGCGCTTCGACGATCACCATTCCCGGCCGCAGCATCGCCGAAGAGGTCTTGGCCTACGCGACCGCCAACAACATTACCCAAATCGTCATCGGCAAATCGAGCCGGCCGCGCTGGTTTGAGATGGTGCACGGCTCGGTGGTGCACGAACTGGTGCGCAAGACGGGTCAGATCAGCGTTCACGTCATCTCGGCCGATGACAGTGAAGCGGTACCGCCAAAATCGGTGCAGACCCGTGCCCAGGTAGAACCGTTCCCGGTCGAGCCCTATCTCGGCAGCGCAGCTGCGGTTGCCGCTGCCTTGGGTATAGGACTGTTGCTCCAGCATTTTATTGCCGTCCAGGGCATCTCCTTGGTGTTTTTGACGGCAGTGCTCGTTTCGGCCGTAGCCTGGGGGCTATGGCCATCCTTGTTCGCCGCCGTTGCAAGCGTGCTGGGCTACAACTTCTTTTTTATACCGCCGCTCTACACGCTAACGGTCGCAGATCCGGAGAATGTTCTCACCCTGTTCTTTTTCCTGATCGTGGCGGTCATCGTCAGCAACTTGACGGCGAGAACCCGTAGTCAGGTCCTGACCGCGCGGGCTCGGGCAAAGACCACGGCCGAGCTGTATGCCTTCAGCCGCAAGGTCGCAGGCATCGGCGGGCTCGATGATTTGTTGTGGGCGACCGCCTACCAGATCTCGTCGATGCTCAAAGTCCGCACGGTCCTGTTGATGCCGGTCAAAGACGGCGACGGGATCGAGGTTGCCTCGGCCTATCCGCCGGAGGACCGGCTCGATGACGCCGATATGGCGGCGGCGCGCTGGAGTTGGGAGCACAACCGCGCGGCCGGACGCGGCGCCGATACCTTGCCGGGTGGCAAGCGCTTGTTCCTGCCGTTGCGGACCGGCAGCGGGCCTGTCGGCGTCATCGGCATCGACCGCGATGCGCCCGGGCCATTATTGACCCCAGATGAACGGCGGCTGCTCGATGCGCTGTGCGACCAGGGAGCGGTCGCGATCGAGCGCATTTCGCTCGCCAAGGGTCTCGACGAGGCTCGCGTGCTGGGCGAGACAGAGCGGCTGCGCGCCGCCCTTTTAACCTCGATCTCGCATGATCTGCGCACCCCGCTCGCCTCGATCCTCGGCACCGTATCGAGCCTGCGCAGCTTCCCCGAGAAGTACAGCGCAACCGAACGCGAGGAGCTTCTTACGACTTTGCAGGACGAGGCCGAACGCCTGAACCGATTTGTGTCCAATCTTCTCGACATGACCCGGCTCGAGTCAGGTGCGATAGAGCTTAAGCTCGAATTGATCGACGTCGCCGAGATCGTTGGCTCGGCATTGCAGCGCGCAGGGAACGTTCTCGCCGGACATCGTGTCGAGGTCGATATCGCGCCCGATTTGCCCATGTTGCGGCTTGATGCGGTGCTTTTCGAGCAGGTGCTGTTCAATCTTCTCGACAACGCGGCAAAATACT
>JBARIB010001019.1:0-2018 GCA_049799535.1 Allostellaceae bacterium
CCAATATGCTGATCCAAGACATGACCCGCGAGATGAGCGAGGATCTGTTGAAACGCACGCATGTCGGCCGTCTGGGCTGTGCCCAGGGCTCACAGCCTTATGTCGTTCCAATCTCGTTCGCCTACCATCGGGAATTTCTCTATAGCTTTGCTACCGTTGGACAAAAGATCGAGTGGATGCGAGCCAACCCACTGGTCTGCGTAGAAGTTGACGAGATTATCAGCCGCCAACAAGGGCAGGCAGTCGTGATCTTCGGCCGATATCAAGAGCTCCCCGACACGCCAGAAGTCCGCGGGCCACGATTGGTCGCGCACGACCTCTTGGCTAAGACCGCGATGTGGTGGGAGCCTGGCTACGCCAAGGCGCTGCTTCAGGGCGAAAAACGGCAGCTCGAGCCGATATATTTTCGGATTTCGATCAGAAAGATTTCCGGCCATCAAGGCCGTCCCGTTGCTTAGCGCACAGACAGGATCAAGGTCCAAGATGTCGGCGATGGTAGTTAATTAGCGTCCATAGTCGTGCCCGTGGACTGTTGGTGATCACCTCCGCCGCCTTAGCCCATGAAGGTTAAACGGGGCGTGCAGCCACACCACAATTCCGGCATCTCGCACTTATCCAAGCCAGGCGCACGGCGCAAAATCCGCGCAGCCGCGGCAGAAAGGCTAACTTGATATCGTCGATCTTCCGCGCCTTCGGACGACATCCAATCGCTTCCCCTTGGGATACCGAAGATTCCATCCGCGAGGAACTCTTCAGCATCGAACGTCTGGAGGAGCATGGCGAGAGCCTCGCCGCGGCCCAACATATTACCGCGAGGCCGATGCCCCGCCGATCCCTCGCGCTCCGGCTGCGGGACAACGCGGCGGTTCTCCTCGAAGCATACCGCACCGTCGGAAGGGTGGTCGGTGACGGGCGCGCCACGACGCCGGCCGCCGAGTGGCTGCTCGACAATTACCACGTTGTCGAAGATCAGATCCGCGAAATTCGTGACGATTTGCCTCCCGGCTACTATCGGCAGCTGCCGAAGTTGGCCGACGGACCTTTCGCTGGATATCCGCGGGTGTTCGGCATTGCATGGGCCTTCGTTGCCCATACCGACAGCCGTTTCGACCCGGACATGCTGTGCCGGTTCGTGCGCGCCTACCAGCGCGTCCAACCGCTGACGATCGGAGAGTTATGGGCGGTCGCGATCACGCTGCGGATCGTGCTCGTGGAAAATCTTCGACGCGCAGCCAAGCGCATCGTGAGCGGCCGGGCAGAGCGCCAGGAAGCGGATGCCTTGGCCGACCGGCTCCTGGGCGTGAACGGGAATGCGGCCGAGCCGGTCGCCCTGGTGCTTCAGAGGTACGAACAGGCCCCTTTGCCAGAGGCCTTCGCTGTCCAACTCGTGCAACGGCTACGAAACCAGGATCCGGACGTTGTGCCGGCCCTGATGTGGCTGCAAGGACGCCTGACGGCGCAGGGAACGACGGCCGAAGAGATCGTGCGTGACCAGCATCAACGACAGGCCGCGACAAACGTAACGACACGAAACATCATCACGAGCATGCGCCTGGTCTCCGACGTGGATTGGAGGGAGTTGGTTGAGAGCGTCAGTCTGGTTGACGAGGTGCTGCAATCGGGCAGCGACTTTGCGAGCATGGATTTTCCGACGCGTAACCTATACCGCAGCGCGATCGAGGAGCTCGCGCGCGGCTCGAAACTGACGGAAATGGAAATTGCGCGGGCAGCCCTTGTCGCCGCGGCTGATCCAAAGCATCAGGCCTGCCAAACGGGCGATGCCATCGCCAGCCGCGAGCGCGCTCCCGGTTATCATCTGATCGCCGGTGGGCGTCCCACCTTTGAGAGGACGATCGGATTTCGAGCGCCCATGCGGGATTGGCTCGTTCGTAGCCGCACGAAGATCGGCATCGGCGGGTATGTCGGCAGCATCATCATTCTTACGGCGATCGTTGTGCTTCTGCCGTTGATCGCGCTTGGGGAGCCGCGGATCGGCGGCTGTTCGCTGGGTCTCTTGG
>JBARIB010001020.1:0-3901 GCA_049799535.1 Allostellaceae bacterium
GCGTTCGATCCATCAAAGGACATGGTCGAGCGGTCGCTCACCAAGCTGCCGGAGCATCCCGGATTGGGCCGCGCTCGTCCTCAGGGCCCCGCCGGCACCCAGGTTCCCGTACCCCCGGCACGCTAGCGAGTGACTGGGATTTCCCGTGTTCCCGCTTCGGTTAGCAAAGCACGATGATGGTGGCCCGCAGTTCTCGCCGCCAAGGGCGAGCGGCCGCTGTCGGTTCGGTCAAGGGACCTTCGCCGGAGCGCCCGGCAATGACGAGGATGCGCCGATGCACTAAATCGCTCCGCGATAATCTGCTGAGGCGGGGGCGTACACTTTATCTGCGGGCGCGGGAACCGGGATAGCGAGGGTCGATAGCGGAAAGGGCGCCCTGTCTTGAGGATCGAGGTGTCGTCAACCTCATCCAAGACAGGAGCTTTTCATGAGCACGGGCGCCGTCACTCCGCTGCGGCATCGCATGATCGAAGACATGAACGCGCGGAAGCTCTCTGCGGGCACGCAGCGTGGCCACATTCACAGCTGCAAACGGTTTGCTGCGTTTCTCAATCGCTCTCCCGATACCTCGACGACCGAGGATATCCGTCGGTTCCAATTGCACCTGGCCGAGGTCGGTGTGAGTATTTGCAATCGCAATCGCATCATGACCGGGCTGCGGTTCTTGTTCCGCGTGACACTGCGGCGACTGGATCTTGCCGCCGAGATCTATCACATCCGTGAGCCGCAGAAGATCCCGCTGGTAATGAGCACGGACGAGACGCGTCGCTTGCTCGCCGTCGCCAGCAACCTCAAGGTCCGCACCTTGCTCAGTCTCGGCTACGGCTGCGGCCTGCGCGCCAGCGAGGTGGTCAGGCTGAAAGTCAAGCATATCGACAGCGCGCAGAAGATCATTCGGGTCGAGCAGTCCAAAGGCCGCAAGGACCGCAATGTCATGCTGTCGCCGGAGACGCTCGGTCTGTTGCGCCAATGGTGGAAGGCACGCCGCTCGCGTTACGATGCCGCAACACCCGTGGCGGAACGCTGGCTGTTTCCCGGCAACAGGCGCGGCAAGCCGATGACCACCCGCCAGTTGAGCCGCCTGTTTCACGAGGCGGCCGACGCGGCCGGTATCAAGAAGGCCGTGACGCTGCACGCGTTGCGCCACAGCTTCGCGACCCACCTGCTCGAGCGCGGCACCGATATTAGAATTATCCAGGCGCTGCTGGGTCACGACAAGTTGGAGACGACGGCGCGCTACACGCGTGTCGCCACCGGCATGATCGCTGGCGTCGAGAGCCCGCTCGACCTGCTGTCGCAGCCTCGCAAGAAGCCCAAGAAGAGCAAGAAAGACCCGCTGCCGGCGTAGCGCCGGAGCAGTGTCCCGTCCCGCGTTGGAAGTTGCGGATATCTTCCGCGACTATGGGGCGGCGTGGCATAGCGCCAATGCTGGGCACGTCAGCCTCGACCAGCTGAAGGTGATGTCGGCCATCGAGCGCTGCCGCACGGTGGCGCTCGGCGGCCATGTCGCGCGCTGCGAGGACTGCGCCCATACTGTCATTGCCTACAACAGCTGCCGCAACCGGCATTGTCCCAAGTGTCAGGGCGCTGCCGCCAGAGAGTGGCTCGTCGAGCGCGAGGCCGAATTGCTGCCCGTCGGCTACTTCCACCTCGTCTTCACGCTGCCGGGTGCGATCGCCGATATTGCCTACCAGAACAAAGCCGCGATCTACGGTCTGCTGTTCACGGCTGCGGCTGAGGCCACGCTGACGATCGCCGCCGATCCCAAGCGGCTTGGCGCCAGGATCGGCATCACCGCCGTGCTCCACAGCTGGGGCTCGGCGATGACGCATCATCCGCACGTCCACATGATCGTCCCGGGCGGCGGCATCTCCCTTGATGGTACGCGCTGGGTGTCGTGCCGCCCGAGATTTTTTCTGCCGGTGCGGGTTCTCTCTCGCCTCTTCCGCCGATTGTTCCTAGGCAAGCTCCGCGCTGCTCACCAGGCTGGACACCTCGCGTTCTTCGGCGGCCACGCCGCGCTTGCCGAGCCGCGAGCATTTGCTGCCTTCCTGGCACCGCTGCGCAAGGCCGAGTGGGTGGTCGATGCCAAGAAGCCGTTCGGCGGGCCGCAGGCCGTGCTCGCCTACCTGTCGCGCTACACCCACCGCGTCGCCATCTCAAATCGCCGGCTGATCTCAGCCGACAAGACCGGCGTCACGTTCAAGTGGAAGGATTACCGGATCGAAGGTCCTGACCGGTATAAGACCATGACGTTGCCGACCGGCGAGTTCATTCGGCGCTTTCTGACGCATGTACTGCCCAAGGGCTTGCACCGCATCCGCCACTACGGATTGTTCGCCAACGGCAATCGCGCCGCCAACATCGCACGGGCGCGCGAGTTGCTTGCCGTGCCGTGCCGCGCGAAACCGGTCGAGCCGCCCACGACCGCCGCCGCTGACGAACCCCGCGTGCTACCCCGTCCATGCCGCTGCTGCGGCGGCCGCATGATCATCATCGAGACCTTCGCAGGCGGCTGTCAGCCGAAACACCACCCCGCGTCCGCCGCGGCAGCGATGAAGATCGACACCTCATGATACCGTCACCACTGATCCACCAGCCCAGTCAGATTCGCCATTCCGGCTGGCTCTCGGCCAGCACAGCCCTCGCTTACTGCAAGTTGACAAATCGGCCCGCAGTCGCACCGCCGACCCTGTCGGGCAACGCCCGCCGTATTCGTTCCAGCCCGTCAACCACACCCACCCCGCACGGAAAGCGACTGGGGGCGCCTTGATGCAACCTCGTCCAACCTGATGCCGCGGGCCAAATCCCCATAGAGCCCGCGGCACCGACGGTGCCCCTACTTCCCGCGATTTCGTGCCTCGGCGCTTTTCAGACGCCGGCCGCCCGAGCATGTGGAGACCTCCTCACTGCCGGCGTCCGAAAACCTGCACAGAAGCAGTCGTTCTCCGCGGCAATTTGGGCGCCGAGTGTCTTTAGAATTTTATGAATACGTCTCCCGCCGTTATTCGCCTGCTCGTCAGAGCCTGGTCAGGCCAAGGGCCAGACGGGTCAAAATCCTACGTTGGGGAAATCTCTGCGAGCCGACTCATGCTATCGTGGCGGTTCGAAACGCGCGTATGCCGCCGCCGGCAGTCGCGCAGAACGGGGAATCACGATGCCGGAGCTGCTTGACCGAATCCGTGTCGACCTCAGGGGCGATAGCTTCTACCAGCAAAATTTCACGAACGATGGCCAGCGCTTCCTCGCCTGGTATCTCCGAAACTGCTACCTGCGGACGCCGATCCAGGCGAAAGACGACATCACCGACGGGCCGAACGACAAGGAATTCGACGCGATCCTTGTTGATGACGAAAAGCGGCAGATCATCGTCATTCAGAGCAAGTTTTACTCAGGCGGCGTTGATCACCAGCCGCTTCAGGAGGTGCTGGCGGCCTGGCTCCAAATCCAGAACCTTCCCGCCTTGCAGGCGAATTGCAACAGCAAGCTGCAAATCAAGCTTGAGGCGGTGGCGACAGCCCTGGAAGAAGATTACGAAGTGGTGTTTGAACTCGTGACCACAGGCCAGCTAACCGCAGACGCGAAAAATGACCTTGATGCATTTCAAACCAGCATCTCCGATTTCGAGCGCCCGCAATCAAGCCTTACCCTGGTCAATACCGATGTCATCGAGACCCGCTGGACGGAGGCGAGCGGGCGAGACCTGCCAAAAATTACGCACACCATCGCGCTGGAGTCAGGACGCTACCTCGCGGTCGATGTTGCGAATTTCAAGACGTTACTCGCCACGATAAAGCTCGCCGACTGCCTGAAATTCCCCGGCATCGCTGACGGGAGGCTTTTTCGACCGAACGTGCGCCAGTCGCTCGGCCTGACGAACAAGGTCAACAAGGGGATGCGG
>JBARIB010001021.1:0-2789 GCA_049799535.1 Allostellaceae bacterium
GCTTCAGCTGCGCAACAACCGCATCGTCGTCAACGCGATGGAGCCGCGGGCGGCGGTCGCACAATACGATCCGGATCGCCAGCACTGGACCCTGCATGTCCCCGGCCAGGGGGTATTCGGCTTCCGCAATTACATTGCCGCCGTCACAGGGGTGGGTCGTGACAGGTTGCGCGTGCTCACGGACCGCGTCGGCGGCTCCTTCGGCATGAAGCAGCCGACCTATGCCGAATATTATTGCATTCTGCACGCGGCGCGCGAACTCGGCCGCCCGGTCAAATGGACGGACGACCGCTCGGGCAGCTTCCTGTCCGATACCCACGGCCGCGATGCCGAGACGACGGCCGAGTTGGCGCTCGATCGCGACGGCAATTTCCTTGCGGTGCGGCTCTCGATCTTCGGCAATCTCGGCGCCACCTATGGTGCGCCGGGGCCGTCGACCCGCAATGCGGTCCGCAATACGCTCGGCGTCTACAAAACCCCGCGGATCGAGGTCTCGACCAAATGTGTGTTCACGAACACGACACCGGTCGGCGCCTATCGCGGAGCCGGCCGGCCCGAGGCCAATTACTATATGGAGCGGCTGGTCGACGCGGCCGCGGTCGAGATGGGGATCGACCGCGTCGAACTGCGCCGGCGCAACCACATCCCGCCCGAGGCGATGCCGTACAAGGCGCCCAACGGCACGACCTATGACAGCGGCGATTTCACGAACCTGCTGCACCAGGCCCTGGCGCTCGCCGATTGGGATGGGTTCCCCGCCCGCAAGGCGGAAAGCGGCGCGCGCGGCCGGCTGCGCGGGCGCGGCATCAGCGATTACCTCGAATTGACCGGCCCGCCCGGGCGCGAAATGGGCGGCGTCCGCTTCGAGGTGGACGGCACCGTCACGATCATCACCGGCACGCTCGACTACGGGCAGGGGCACTGGACGCCGTTCGCGCAGGTCCTATCCGCCCGCCTCGGCGTTCCGTTCCAGCGGATCCGGCTGTTGCAGGGCGACAGCGACGAGCTGATCGCCGGCGGCGGCACCGGCGGCTCGAAGTCGATGATGACAAGCGGCACCGCGATTGTCGCAGCCGGTGACAAGGTGGTCGAGGCCGGCAAGCAGATCGCGGCGCATGTATTGGAGGCGGCGGTTGCGGATATCGAGTTCCGCGCGGGCCGATTTGTCATTGCCGGCACCGACCGTGTGATCGGGATCATGGAATTGGCCGAAAAACTCCGCTCGGGCCTGAAATTGCCGCCGGAGCTGCCACAAACGCTCGATGTTCAGCTTGTCGCCGATGGCCCGCCATCGGCCTTCCCGAACGGCTGCCACATCGCCGAAGTCGAGGTCGATCCCGAGACCGGCATGGTCGAGGTTGTCCGCTATTCATTCGTGAATGATTTCGGGACGGTCATAAACCCGCTGTTGGTGAACGGGCAGGCGCATGGCGGCATCGTACAGGGTATCGGCCAGGCGCTGCGCGAGCATACGATCTACGATACAGAGGGTCAGTTGCTGACCGGCTCGTATATGGATTATGCACTGCCGCGCGCCGAGGACGCCCCGATGTTCACTCACGAATTCCATCCGGTGCCGGCCACGACGAATGTGCTCGGGGCGAAAGGCTGTGGCGAGGCGGGCTGTGCCGGCGGGCTCCCGTCGGTCATGAACGCGCTCGTCGACGCGTTGTCGGAATACGGTATTCGCCATATCGATATGCCAGCGACCCCGGAGCGGGTCTGGCGCGCCATCAAACAGGCCCGCGCGCAATAGGGAGGATCACAATGGAATTTGGCGCATCGATCTTTTTTACGGATTACTCGATCTCGCCCGCCGAGCTCGCGATGGCATTGGAGGAGCGGGGCTTCGAGTCGCTGTGGGTTGCCGAGCATTCGCACATCCCGGTGCCGCGGCGCACGCCCGCCCCGGGCGGCGGCGAGTTGCCCAAGCGCTACTACGACGTGATGGATCCATTCGTGACACTGAGCGTGGCGGCGGCCGTCACGAAGCGGCTCAAGCTCGGCACCGGCGTGTGTCTGGTGATCCAGCGCGACACGATCCAGACTGCCAAGCTTGTCGCCTCGATCGATCAGGTTTCGAACGGGCGCTTTTTATTCGGCATAGGCGGCGGCTGGAATGCCGAGGAGATCGAGAACCACGGCACTGTCTTTGCGACCCGCTTCAAGAAGATGCGGGAACAGGTCGAGGCGATGAAGGAAATCTGGATCAAGTCGACCGCGGAATATCACGGCGACATCGTCGACTTCTCGCCGATGATGACCTGGCCCAAGCCGGTGCAGAAACCCCACCCGCCGGTTATTGTGGGCGGCGCCTTTCCGTGGGCGGCGCGCCGGGCCATCTGTTATGGCGATGGGTGGATACCGATCGCCGGCAGCGGACGCGCTGATTTGTTGGACTACTTGCCTCGCTTCCGGCAAATGGCCGAGGAAGCCGGCCGCGCTCCAAACTCGCTGCAGATCACCTTGGGCGGTGCGCCGGAAGACCCGGACCTGTTGAAGCGCTACCGCGATCTCGGCGTCACCCGGATGAACTTTCCGGTACCGCCGGCCAAGGCGGACGAGGTGCTGCCAATATTGGACCGCCTGGCCAAGCTGATGGCGCAGGTGCGACCCTAATCCCGCGCTTTCTGGTGCTGCCGGTGGGTATCGAACCTACGACCTCCGCCGTCGAAGAGTAGGAAGTTGGGCGAATTATTCAGCCCCTATCAGGCAGTTGCGCGCTTCCACGGCTGGTACGAGCGGCGAATCGAGGTGAGGCTGCGATCCCGCCGACCCCTCTGAGCCTC